>JBBQJR010000108.1:0-9064 GCA_038326125.1 Chthoniobacterales bacterium | reverse complement strand
TGACCACCACGCACCAGCTCACGGTCGCGAATCGCGAGGCGCGGCGGCTCGCGCGCGAGAGTCTCGCCGCCGGTGAATCGCGGCTGGTCGCGGGCACGGGCACGACTTTCGAAGTGCTGCAGCTCCAGAAAGTGCTCACGGATGCGGAGACGGCAGAGCTGCGCGCGAACGCGGATTACAACAAGGCGGTCGCGCAATATCGGCTGCAAACGGGGACGACGCTTCGCGTGCATGGGGTGACGCTCGAATGACGCAGGACATTCGGAATGCGAAGCGCGGAAAATAAACGCCAGCTTTCGTTTTGAGCGGCAGGGATGCGAAAAATCATCCATAATATTCTGCGGGTTGCCTTCGGGACGTGCGTCCATCGTCCGCACAATCCGTGGGGGCAAAAAGGGTTGCCTCCCACAAGATGTTCCGTCAAAACGCGCGCGCTTTAATTACCCCACTCCATGAAATTCACCGTCGCCAAAGACAAATTGCTCGAGGGTCTCCAGACCGTGCAAAATGTCGTGAGCACCCGCACCACGCTCCCCATTCTTTCCAACGTGCTGATCCGCGCCGAAAATGGCGCGCTCCATTTCACCACGAACGATCTCGATGTCGGCATGAGCTGCTCGGTCGAGGCGAAGATCGAAAAGCCGGGCGGCACGACCATCCCCGCGCGCCGGCTCGCGGGCATCGTGAAGGAACTCCCGGCTTCCGAAGTGAGCGTGGAAGTGGACAGCAAAAATGTGGCGTCGATCAGTTGCGGGCAGAGCTTTTTCAAAATGATGTGCCTGCCCGAGGACGAGTTCCCGGCGCTGCCGAAACTGGAAAAAGCGAAGGTCTTCACGCTGCCGCAAAAAGTGCTGAAAGACGCGCTGCGCAAGACGAGCTACGGCATCTCGACCGACGAGACGCGCTACGTGTTGAACGGCATCCTTTTTTCCTTCAAGGAAAACAAGCTGACGCTCGTGGCGACCGACGGACGGCGCCTCGCCCTCGTGGACATTGAGGCCGAATTTCCGCGCAGCAATGAAGTGGATGTGGTGATCCCCGCGAAGTGCATCACCGAGCTTCAGCGCATTCTTGGTGAAGAGGGCGACGTGAAGCTCGCGGTCGGCGAAAATCATGTGTCGTTCGAGGCGGGCGGCAGGCTGCTCGTGTCGAAGCTCATCGAGGGGAACTACCCGAACTACCGGCAGGTCATCCCCGCGGAATCGCGCGAACGGATCACGATCGAGCGCGAACTTTTGCTGCAGGCGGTGCGGCGCGTGTCGCTGCTCTCGAGTGAAAAATCGAATTCGGTGAAGCTGATTTTCACGAAGAACAACCTCGAGATCGCGGCGAACACCCCGGACATCGGCGAGGCGCACGAGTCGGTGGCGATCAGCTACAAGGGCAAGGATTTCTCGGTCGCGTTCAATCCTGGCTTCCTCCAGGACCCGCTTCGCGCGCTGACGGAGGAGGAGATTCACCTCGAGGTGAGCGACGAGATGAGCCCCGGCGTGATCAAGATCAACTCGCCCTTTCTCTACGTGCTGATGCCGATGCGCATCTCCTGATCGGCCCGCGCGGCGTTTTCCAAAAGTCGTACTTGCAAAAGTGGCGCGGGGAAACAACTATCCCGCCCCCGAAAATGCTCACGTGGCGGAATTGGCAGACGCGTACGGCTCAGGACCGTATGGGGTAACCCGTGGAGGTTCGAGTCCTCTCGTGAGTACCATTTTCGCGACGCGAAAATGGGCTGGTGGCTTCGCTGGAAAAATCGGCGCAGCGCGCGGTGTGCGCTGCGCGGGGAAGCGTCCTTCAGCGACGTTGCAGGCGACCGGACAGCGGCGCTAGCTCGTCACCTCGAAGATCGCGCGGCGCAGTTCCTCCGAGGAGACGGGCTT
This sequence comes from Chthoniobacterales bacterium, assembly GCA_038326125.1. Classification (GTDB taxonomy): domain Bacteria; phylum Verrucomicrobiota; class Verrucomicrobiia; order Chthoniobacterales; family Chthoniobacteraceae; genus SXWH01. The sequence continues at coordinate 7,187 of JBBQJR010000108.1, read as the reverse complement.
CGACAGAATGCGATTGATGCCCTCAGGCGGCTTGCCGTCGCTGAGCAGATCGTCGCCAAAACCGGTGAGCATGATTACATGCGTGCCTGGGGTGTGCTCTTTGATTTTTCGGGCGAGTTGTTCGCCGGAAATCCCGGGCATGGATTGATCTGTGATCAGCAGATCGAACTTGCCCGCGCAAAATTTCGCCAGCGCCTCCGCGGAATCCGACGCCGTCACCGGCCGATGCCCATCCGCGCTGAGATGTTCGGCGATCAGTTCGCAAATGATTTCCTGATCGTCCACGACGAGAATGTTCAGTGTGCGATTGACCGCGGAAAGCGCGGCGGCCTCGGCCTCCGCCACGCGCAGTTCGGTGGCGGGGAGCAGCAGCGTGAAGGTCGTCCCCTTTCCCATCTCGCTCGCGATTTCGATGATCCCGCCGTGCCGCTGGATGATGCCATACACCACGGCGAGTCCCAGCCCGGTGCCATGGTCACCCTTCGTCGTGAAGAACGGCTCGAGGCAGCGCGCGGCTTCCTCCTCGGTCATGCCGGTGCCGGAGTCGCGCACGTCGATGCGGACATTCGCGCCGTCGCTGCGTGTGCTGACGGTGATCACGCCGCCGGAAGGCATCGCGTCCACCGCGTTGAAAATGAGATTCGTCAGCGACTCGCGCAATTCGGGTGCGCTCGCGAGGACCTGCGGCACGTCGCCAAATTCCGTTCGCACGTCGATCGTTGCACCCGTCGCACGGGCTTTCGCTTTCCATTTCGGCGTCGTGAAGGCGATGGCCTGCTCGCAGAGCGCGTTCACTTCCAGAGGCGCGCGCAATTCATCCGCCTGCGCCGGCCGGTAAAAATCCCGCAGCCGGCTCACGACATGCGTCGCGTCCTGCGCGGCGGCGATGATGTGTTTGAGATACGTGTGCTCCTTCACGTCCGGCGCGGTCTTTTTAAACCACGGCAGCATCAGCTCGCCGTAGCCGAGCATCATCGTGAGTGCGTTGTTGAAATCATGCGCGATGCCGCCGGCCATCATGCCGAGCGCGCGCAGTCGCTCCTGCTTCACGATTTGCTCCTGCGAATTGCGGAGCTGCTCCATCGCGTCCTCCAATTGCACCGTCCGCTGGCGCACCTGATCTTCGAGCTTCTGATTGAGGAAGCGATTCTCGAGCAGATTGCGCAGGCGCAACTGCACCTCCGTCGTGTCGAGCGGCTTCGTGATGAAGTCATTCGCGCCTGCGAAAAGCGCCTTGCGCCGCGTCTCCGGCGTGACATCCGCGGTGAGCACGACGATGGGCAAAAAAACATCCTCGGGGATGATCTGCTTGAGCTGCTCCATGACCTGATAGCCATCAAGGTGCGGCATGTGCAAATCCGTGAGCACCAGGTCCGGCTGAAACTCCGCGAAGAGCGGAATTGCCTCGCGCGGATCCGTCGTGCAGCGCCACTCCAGCCCGCCAAAAATTTCCAGCATCCGTTCCAGCAGGCGCACGTTGGAAGGCTCGTCATCGATGACGAGAATTTTCGCTGGCGGCAAAGTGATGCGGGACATGGGACTGGAGTCGTGTCGCTGGAATGGACAGTGGACACCGGCTGTGCAAGCACATGATATGCCGCGCCAAATGTCCGCCGCCAAATCGCCCCCCAGTCCCGGTCCGGCGGAAGGCAAAGGCGCGGCAGTCCGGCGGCTTTTCGGAGCCATCGCGCGCCGCTATGATCTGGCCAATCATTTGCTCAGCGGCGGCTTCGATTTTTTCTGGCGGCGGCGCGCCGCGAAAATCGTGCAGGGCTGGAAACCGGCGCGCCTCCTCGATCTCGCGACCGGCTCCGGCGACCTCGCGCTCGCCCTCGCAAAATCCTGCCCGGATGCCGAGGTGATCGGCGCGGATTTCTGCCTGCCGATGCTGCTCGCCGCGCAGCGGAAAGGCGTTGCGAACCTCGTGCAGGCGGACGGCATGGCCCTGCCGTTTTCCGTCGCGACATTCGATGCCGTCACGATCGCCTTCGGTCTGCGCAACATGGAATCATGGGAACGCGGCCTCGCGGAAATGGCGCGCGTCCTCCGCCCCGGCGGCCACCTGCTCGTGCTCGATTTCTCGATTCCGCGCCCGCCCTTGCGCACGCTCTACCGCTTTTACCTGCACCGCATCCTGCCGCTTTTCGCGCGCACGCTCACCGGTGACCGGCAGGCGTACGAGTACCTCGGCGCTTCGATCGAAAATTTTCCCACCGGCGCGGTCATGATCGCCTTGCTCGAGGCCGCCGGTTTTGCCGATGCCAAATGCGAGCCGCTCACCGGCGGCATCGTCTCGCTCTACGCGGCGCGGAGGAAATGAAGACGCTCAAGAGCGGATTTTGAATTGTCGTAACCATGCGGCGCGGGCGGAACACAGGCTCCCAGCCTGTGCGGACGGCGGGCTTCCAGCCTGCCGGGCGGCCTGCAGGCTGGGATGCCTGTGTTCGCGCGGCCAGGACATTTCTTAAAACCCTCTAATCCCCTCGCAGAGCCGGTTCCAGGAGCACTTCCGCCATCCGATGCCGTCCTGCGTCATTCCCGCGCAACGCGATCGTCGGTTGCATCATTTCTGATCTGGCTTCGGAGATGCCGCAGGCTTCGGCTCATCGTCCGGTGCGGTGATGAGGCTCGGTCTGGCCGGAGCCGGTGGGGCAGCCGCTGGTGGCGTGGTCGCCGGGTTCGCCGGCGCGTTCGCCGCACCGGGCGCGGGAGGCGGCGTTTCGATCAGCGCGGCGTTCAGCGCGTCGAAGTCCGGCTTGCTCAGGAGAAACGTCCCCGTTTTTCCGTCGAGCGTGGCATTCCACATTTCATCCGGCGTGTTGCTGCCCACCGTCAGCTTGCCGGTCTTCTTGTCCGCGAGCGTGAAAGTGATCGTCACGTTCGGCTTGTCGAGACCCTGCGCCGCGGCGTTCGTCGCGCCCGCCCAGCGCACCGCGCGCAGATTTGCGAGCGTGTTCACGAGCGAATCCGCCGCGCCCTGGCTCACCGTGCCGTTGCCTTTCGCGAGCTTCCATTTTTTGTCCTTGTCGCGCTCAAACGCGAGCGTCGGCTGCCCGGCGCGCGTGATTTCAAAGCTCACGACCTCTTCGCTTTTCAGCTCCTGGATTTTCACATCCTGCCACTGCAGCGGGTCGGTCCAAATGGACTCGAGGAGCGACGCCGGCACCGCGACAATGAACGGCTCGTCGTCGAGCTTCGCGTAGCCCGCGTCGCCCTCAAATTTCCCGAGCATCAGCTTCGCGAGCGGATGCTCGCCGGGCTTCGTCTCCGGCGTTCCCTCGGTCGAATAGCTGCTCAGGGTCACCGTCGCGACCGGCGCATCGAGGCCGTATTCTTTCAAATCGCCCGCCACATCCGCGACGAAACGCGTGACTTTCAGCGTCGTCAGATCCGACAACAGCTTGTTCGCCGCGCCGCCGTTCACCGGCACGTCCGGCTGCTGGTCGGCCTTGCGCACCCACTCCTCGCCCTTGCGGCCGAGCACGACTTTTCCGCGACCGGGCGCTTCGAGCGTGATGCGATCCACCATGTCCGTCTGTACGCGCATGAGATTCTGATCGCGCAGATCGCCCGGCGTCGTGCCGATCAGCGACTCGATTGCCGCGGGCACGGTGAAGACGCCATCGCGTGTGGAAAGTTTCACATACACCGGCTGCGGCGGCAGGGGCGGAGTCGTGGGCGCCTTCGCGTCGCCGTCTTTTTTCTCCTCAGGCTTCGCGGATTTTTTCGCGCTGCCGATTTGCAGGACCACGGGTTCCTTCACGCCTTCGGCTTGGAAAGTGATCGTCGCGCGCGGTTCGCTCAGACCAAATGCGCCGAGATCCTTCGCATCGGCGACAAAATCCTCAATGCGCGGCGTGGTCGCGTTCGAGATGAGGTCGGTCACTTTTTGATCATCCGCGCGGCCCTTGAATGGCTTCGTCAACGACCAGTGCCCCGCCGTTTTCTCTACGGCAAATTCACCCTTCGCAGTCTTCATCGTCAGCTTGTTCACCTGCGCCGCAGTCAGGTCGCTCAGCTTGCGATCGCGCCAGTCGCTCACGCCCTTCATCGCCTGATCGCGCAGGTCTTTTGCCGCGACGTACGCCACGTCTTTTCCCTCCACCCGCATGTACACTTTGCCCTCGACCGCCGTCTCTTTGCCGATGAGCAGTTCGGCCGGATTTTTCCCGTTCACCTTGATGCTCACGTCGCCCTTCGTCAGTCCGTAGTCCGCCATCGTGCCGCCTTTGCCCGCGGGCACCGCGTCCATGCGCAGGCTTTCGAGCGACGTGAAAAGTGTCGAGATCGCGAGCGAATCCGCGCGGTCTTTCACCGGCGTTTCGATCAGCCAGTTGCCGTCCGCGGCCCTCGTGAGCTGGAGCGATCCCTCGCTGTTGCGAATGGTCACCGCGGTCACCGAATCGCGATCGATCTGCACCGGCCGCCCCTTCTTTTCGTTCCTGGCATCGGTGCCCTCAAATTTCGGGTCCACCCATTTCAGATAGGCAAAAAGCCCGGCGAGAAGCACGAGCAGGACGAGTGTGTTGCGAGTTTTCATGGCTTGGAAAATGAGGCTCAGTCCAGATTTTTGACGCGGCGCTTTTGCTCGAACGTGTTCGCGACCGCCGCGATCACGCCGACCGCGACGGCCGCACCGATCGTGATCCAGAAGGTCGGCGACATTTTGATCGTCGGCTTCCACAGCCCGAGCTGCCACTGCAGCGCGAGCCACAGCGCCACCGCGATGAGGAACGCCGCCGCGAGCCAGAGCGTCAGGACAAACACATTTTTTCCCGCGCGCCACACGAGGTGGTAGAGGCCGAAGACGGCGATCATCAGCGGGATGAAGACCATCACCCACCAGCGGATCGTGCTCACCTGCGCGTCGGTCAGTTTCAGGCTCTGCCTTTCCTTCACGCGCGGCGGGATGTTGATCAGATTCTCGCGGTTCAGCAGCCAGTTCACGCTGTTCAGCGCGAGGTCGAGGCTGGCCTGCCCGATTTGCAGGCCCTTGTCGGAAAGGAAATCGCCGTTGCCAAAAACGACCATGCGCGAAGTCTCCAGTTTCACCTTCGGGTCGTTCGAGCCGCCGCGCTCCACCGCCGCGCCGAGCGTGAGCGGGCCGGCGTGGTCCTTCTTCGGATCAAACATCGGCACCGTCGTGCGGTCGCCGGGATTGTATTCCGTCTCGCCCCAGAAACCCTGCGGCGCGGCGAGCAGTTCCGTGATGTGAAGCTGCGCCGCCTTTTCCAAATTGCGGTCCACGCTCAGCGATTGCGTCGGGCCAAACATCTCCGTGCCCACGCCGTCGAGATCCTTGGTGATCGGCGACGCCCTGCCGACGATCACGGCTTCGAGCGGCTGCATCCCCGCGAGATTGCCGAGGCTCACCACGCGGATCACCGCGTCGTTTTGTGGTCGCACGCCGCGCGCGGCGAGCCACTCGGCGAGGTTCGGCGTCTTGCCGTTGGTCCAGCCGGTCGCGACGAAAAGGCGGCCGTTCTTTTCCCAAAACTCGCTCAACAGCTTAAGGTCGCGCTCGGAGAAATCGAACTTCGGCCCGAGGATCGCGAGCACGCTCGCGTCGTCGGGAATCTTGTCGTTGTCGGCGAGCTTCAGCGTGTCGTTCTTCAAATTTTGCCGCGTGAGAAATTCGCGGAAGCCCGCGAGATCGCGCGCCGCGCCGTCGTATTCGCCGTGCCCGCCGACAAAGTACACCTTGTTCTGCTTCGTCTCCGTCAGCTCGATCAGCGTCGCGGTGAAAACCTGCTCGCCCTTGAACGCGAGCATCTGCGGCTGCCGGCGATTCATCATCATCGCCATCTGATCCATCTGCTCCATCTCAGCGAGGTCGCCACTGTTCACGAATTTGTGGCGTCCATCGTACTCGAAAATAACCACGTTCTCGTTGCCGCCAAATTTGTACTGTGCCTGCAGTTCCTTCGCGCGGACCGGGTTCTCGTAGGGATTCACGACCTCGACGGTGAGCTTGCCCTTCGAGGCAAGCTGGTATTCGCGCAGCAGCACTAGCGCGTCCTCCTCCGCCTCGCCGGCGGCGGCAAATACGACGACGGCCTGCACCGGTTTTTCGAGGCTCCCGAGCAGCGCCTTCGTCTGCGGGCTGAGCGTGATGTTTTTGCCGCGGCTCCAGTCGAACCGCGCGTAATATTTGTTCCCAAGCCAGTTCAGCATCGCGAGCGCGGCGATCACGAGGATGAGCTGCACGACGATGTTGAGCCCCACTTCGAGCCGCCCCGTCCCGGCACCGCGGGCGTTCGTTTTCTGAGGAGTGATGTTCGTTTCCATGGTTCGTAAAATGTGGGATCCCGCGGGCTAGGAAGCTTTCAGCTTGCGGCTGTGGAAGACGTGATGCGTGAGGATCACGAAGAACCCGGTCGCCGAGAGGTACCAGACGATGCGCCGCGTATCCACGAGGCCCTTTGAGAAATCCTGCAGATGGGTGACCGGCGAGAAAAACTCCGCCACCGCCTGCACGCGCGGATCGGTGATATTCAGCAGCCGCGCCACGAGCATCGGGATGAAGATGTAGAGAATCGTGACGACGAGCGTGATGACGGCCGCATTGATCTGATCGCGCACGAGCGAACTCGCAAAGACGCCGATGCTGATGAAAAGCATCCCGAGCATGAGCAGGAGCAGATAGGTGCTCACGATGGCGCCGCCGCTTTTCGCGGCAACGGCATCCGGCGCGACGGCGTGGAAGACCCAAAAGGATGCCGCCGTCGGCAGCAGCAGGACGGCAAAGAAAATCGATGCGCCGAAAAACTTCGCGAGCACCACATGCCAGTCCTTCACCGGCGCCGTCATGAGCATCTCGACCGTGCCCAGACGAAATTCCTCCGCGAAGGATCGCATGGTGATGAGCGCGGCGATGAAGGCGAAAATGAAGACGAACAGCGCATTCAGGAAGACGACCTCGAGGATTGTCACGTCCGCCGGCTGCTTGTTCAGCACGGTGATGTAGCTTTGGAAATTGAAACCCATCAGCCCGGCAAACAGCGCGATGACGACGTACGCGACGGGCGTGTGGAAAATGCTGCGCAGTTCGCGGAGGAGTTGGACGAAGAAGGTTCTCATGCAGGTGATGTCTGAAAGTTTGCGGCTGTTCGGCTGATGGTGCGTGCCGTCTATTTTTCCGAAGTCGTGAGGTCCGCGAACACGTCCTCGAGCGTCGCGCTTTTCTG
>JBBQJR010000107.1:0-9099 GCA_038326125.1 Chthoniobacterales bacterium | reverse complement strand
GTGTTGCCGTGGTGACGGTAATGGTCGTCGGAAAGCCGACCTTTCTGAGGAAGTCCATTGCCTGCTCCCACCCGATCTCGGGGTCTTCCACCACGATGCGGATAGTATCCTTCTTGGTGAGGTTCGAGACCTCCTCGATGTGCCCGGCAGGGCGGAAGTATCCCAAAAGCTCATCTCCAACGTCGATCTCCTTGGCCTGCATCACGCTGAGAAGAACGAACTCGGAATCGCCGCCGCGAGAGCCAATGAACACATCTCTGTTGTTCTTGGCAACCAGAGTCATTTTATGAGGTTCAGATTTCATTGGTTAGTCGCTGCGGTTGGGGGATGGCGTAGTATATGAGGAAATTACTCCTGAATCGTGATTCGTCGGCGAAGAACGCTCTCAATCTGCCCCCGCTGAAAGTCCACCTTCTCCTCTTCTATCATTATTACTTTTGGTTCTTCGTGGGCTGCGTGCTTTATCGTGTCGTAAAGATAATTTGCGAGCACTGAGATCGCGAGGCTCGAAGCGGCAGAGACGACATAAATCGGCCAGTTCCGCTGTTCCTCGGAAAGCATGATGATGTCATGCTCGTGGCGCAGTATCGAAATTCCCGGCGGAAGACCGGAGAGCGGGAGTTCAATTGGGACGCCAATTCGAATGGATTTCATGGTGGTGGATTTTCTTTGGTTATCTGTGAGCGCGAGCGACGCCCAACGGCTCTATTTACCTAGTTTTTCTTTTGCCATATCAAAATAAGCCTGCGCTAGGCCCACCGCACCCGGCGTTTTCCAAGGGTCATCTCCTCGGTCTAGCACGTTCTGCCATTTTGCAGGTAGAGCAGAAAAACCGTCTTGGCCAATCCAAGTCTTTGGCATGTAAGCAAGCTTGGTTTTGAATACTCGAAGTTGGGACTCCAATTCTTCGCGCAACTTAGCCGTTAAAGCGAAGCCCTTATTGACCGCGCCTCGCATGTCCCCGATCGCATTACCATACTTTTTTTCGTCTTCGATTGCTTCGGCAAGATGGAAGCAGCCAACCGTAAGTTGTTTCCCAATAGCCGCCAGTTTTTCCGCCTCAATTAGTAGAGACTGCTCCTGCTCAGGACTGACTTGTGGCTCAGGTGAGTTAGAAGCAGAAGATTTGGCGTCCTTGCTTTGGAAGAACACCTGCCAAGCGAGCATCAGACCGCCTCCGGAGACGACGATAGCAAGAGCTATTGCCGTAAATAGCTTTAGCGGCGAGGCTGACAGAGATTTTGGAGGCGCAGGAACTGCGGGCACGTGCTTTGACACTGGGGGTGGCGTGGTGATGACGGATGCCTTGGATGGTTGAATATAAGTAGAAATCGCCTGCCAGTCCTCGGATCCCTCGTAGCACACTTGAGTCGTCGGCGGGAGAAGTCCGGTGTCAACAGACTGCTGAAGCTGTGCGCGTGTAACTGGACCAGCAACATTTCCGTCTTGGTCTGTGTAGTAAAAGTTCATCGGTATTCTGGGTTATAAACGGGAGTGCTCGCAGCATTGGACTTTTTGGCGCGACCTTCCTCCCAGTCAATCCGAAAACGGATGCGCGCCTTCGTCCTCCAATTTCGTCAGAGGACAGCATTGAGGAACGAACGAAAAACGAAAAGATTGACAATTCCGCGGGTTCGTCAGCCCACTCGCGCTTGCACGATGCTGACGAGGAGAGCAGGATTCCGAGATACTGCATTCGGTTTCCCGTATCCGCTTCCACTTTTCCACACCATGCCCACTGACACCTTACCCAGCGCACCCGCCGCCACCTTCGGCACGCCCGTCGAAATCACCGCCATCGCCCGCGAACTGAAGAAGCTCTGGCAGGCCGACCAGACGCGCACGCGCGCATCGCTCATAAATTTCGCCATCATCTGCGAGGGCGAGGCCGCGATGCAGGACAGCACCGAACTGCTCGAGCGCTTCGTGCGCATCGGAGAGGTTCGTTGACCGCCCCGCCGAAACCGATACACTTCCCCCGTGCTGACGCTCGATCACAGTCCCGTTCATTCGGATCCCGAACTCATGGGAGGCACCCTCGTTTTCCGAGGTTCACGAGTCCCTGCCCAGACGCTTTTTGACTACTTGGACGACGGCTATTCCTTCGACGAGTTCCTCGACATGTTTCCGTCCGTGCATCGGGATGACGCAGAGGAGTTTCTTCGCTTAGCCCGAGGCACCGGTCATGACGATCATCCTGGACGAGAATCTGCCCAAGCCGCTTAAAGGCATCTTTCCGAATCATACCGTGACGACCGTCCAAGACCAGGGGCTCGCGGGCACTGTCAACGGCGCTTTGCTCGCACGACTCGAAGGCGTGTTCGATGTGTTCATCACCGCCGACAAGAACCTTCGATACCAGCAGAACCTTTCCGGTCGCCATCTCGCCATCCTCGAACTCCCCACGAATCGTCTTCCACTGCTTAGCCCGTTGTTTCCGCGCATCACGGCGGCAGCCGATGCGATGACGCCATCGGCTTATGTTCAACTCACTTTCTGAGGATCGAATGGCACCTGAACCTGCACATCGCGGCGGCCACTGCGAGCAGCAGATCGGTTGAGCCGCACACCTGCCCGGCGGCTTCGAGTCCCGCACGAGCGCGGCGCGGCGCGCTGCTGCGTCGTCGAACGGCAACCCCGCGCCGTCGGAAAAACCGGAGTGCATTCCACCCTCACCCACGATAGTCTTCAGCCATGCCTTCCACGATCTCGATTGATCTGCCGGTGCCCGCAGGCTTGTCGCGTTTCAAGCTGCCGTCCGGTGTGCAGAGCCGTCTCACAAAACTGCTCGATCGGCAGGATGCCGGCACCACGCTGACGGCGGCAGAGCGACGTGAGGCCGAGGGCTTGGTGGAGATGGCCGAGTTTCTTTCGCTGCTGAAACTGCGCGCGCGCGCGCCGAAGCGTTCCGCTGCATGAGCATCCCGCTCTGGCTCCGGCGCGAGGTCACCGTGCGCGCAGGGCACCGCTGCGAGGATTGCCTCCTGGCCCAGGCGGGGCAGGAGGCGGCATTCCATGCGGACCACATTCACCCCCGTCGCGGAAGGCGGGAAAACCGTGCTGGAAAATCTCGCGCTCGCCTGTGTGTCATGCTCACTGAGGAAGGGAGCGCGTCTCCGCGCACGCGACCCGCGGACGGGACGGGAGGCTGCGCTGTTTCATCCCCGTGCCCATCGCTGGAAGGAGCATTTCGCATGGAAAGGCAACCGGGTCACAGGCATCACATCAACGGGGCGGGCCACGGCGGATCTGCTGAAGATGAATCGCGCGCTCATCGTCGCTATTCGCGCAGAGGAATGCCTGCAAGGACGGCATCCGCACGAGTAGCGTTCTGCTCGGTGCGCTTCATCTCGCCAATCTTGGAAAACTCTGCCACATTCCGATCATGAAACGTGAATTCAACGTCGTCATCGAGCGGGACTCCGGAGGCTACTACGTCGGCAGCGTGCCCCAGTTGCACGGCTGCCACGCGCAGGTGCGCTCACTCGACAAGCTCCTCGTCCGCATCAAGGAAGCCATTGAACTCTGCCTCGAAGGCGAAGGCTCCGGCGTCGCAGGTCCGGAGTTCATCGGCGTGCAGCGTGTCGCGGTCGAGGTATGAGCTTCTGCGGCGGGTCACGGGGCGTCAGGCGAATGGAGGCGCTGCTGCGCGCACACCGTCTCGACGTCTCCGCGTCCAGAGGCCGGATGCAGGCGCGGGTGCGGGTGCGCGAAACTCGCGTGCGAGCCGGCAAGACGCGGTGAAAGCGGGCCGCGCGAAAACTCTTTGACGCACGGAATCCCGGCGGCTTTAATCTAGGCACCACTGCAATCGGAGAGATGGCTGAGTGGTCGAAAGCAACGCTTTGCTAAAGCGTCATACGGGTTAAACCGTATCGAGGGTTCGAATCCCTCTCTCTCCGCCACTTTCGCAGCGGGTGAGGACGGCGGCTTTGCGCGGCGTCCTGCGCTAATATTGGAAACAACGACACAGCCCGCGAGGACGCGGAGTGCGAATTGGAGATATGAAAACTTTTTGCCTGCTTTCGCTTGCAGTCTTTATGCCTTTGAATGCGGTGCGGGTGAAGGCGGAGGACAGGCCCGGCGTGCCCACCACGCAGCGCGTGAATCCGGCGACCGGCAATCCGATTGATCCGACCAAGGTGCAGCCGAGAGACAATCTCGCTCCGCCGACCACGCAGCGGGTAAATCCCGCGACGGGCAACCCCATTGATCCCACCAAGGTGCAGCCGAGGGACAACCTCGCCACGCCGACCACGCAGCGGGTAAATCCCGCGACGGGCAACCCCGTTGATCCCACCAAGATGCAGCCGAAGGACAACCTCGCCACGCCGACCACGCAGCATGTGAATCCGGCGACGGGCAACCCCATCGATCCCACCAAGGTGCAGCCGAAGGACAACCTCGCTGCGCCGACCACGCAGCGTGTGAATCCGGCGACGGGCAACCCCGTTGATCCCACAAAGGTGCAGCCGAGGGACAACCTCGGCAAGCCGACGACGCAGCGCGTGAATCCGGCGACGGGCAACCCCATCGATCCCACCAAGGTGCAGCCGACGGACAATCCCGGCGGGCCGTTAGTTCAGCCAGGGAAGTCGGGTGGCACTCTCGGCGGAACGCCGTCGGGGAATTCCCCCAGTCCCGGCAACAAGCGGAAGTAAGAGCGGTTATCATCGCGGGAAGCACCGCTGAATTGTTTTCCGTTTGGCGGACTAATTGTCATCTCGGCAATGGGAAAACTCGTCGGCAAAATCAGCGGGCGAATCTTTGCCCTCGCCGCCTTCCCGCGACCGCGCCACGAGCGGCGAGCGCCCCACACTGAAGCCGGGTTTTTTGACACCGAACTCAGTCCACCGGGCGATCCGAGGGCACGGGCTCTTCACTCGCGGCTTCGGCGAAAAGCTGCGCCTGCTCCGCGTAGGTCGTCGGCAGATGAAACCGCGTCCCTTCTTTTTTCACCGGGGCACTCCCCGCGCTGCACTGCCCGCGGCGGAGCGCGGTTTTCGTTTTTCCGGGAGGCGCTGGATGATGGTTTTTCATAGCCTACATCCGCCGGGCGGCGTCGTTCACGGTGGATTCCTCGACGAGCGCGCGGCGGTGATCGGCGGCTTCGATGAGACTGAGCATGGCGAGTTTGTTCACGCTGCGGCAGATGCCGCCGGAGCCTTCGTGCAGCGCGGCGAGTGCGGCTTCGGTGAAAAGTTCGTCGAGCCGCCCCGCGGTCATGAGGCGGAATTTCACGTATTGCGCGACCTCGTCGGCGCTGAGCGGGAGCAGTTCGCTGCGCAGGTAGATGCGGTTCGCGAGCGAGGCGTAGCTGGAATGCTGCAGGCGATCCGCGAGGCGCGACTCGCCGAAGAGCAGGCACGTCACGAGCTTTTCCTGCGGCGTCTCAATGTTGCTGATCGTGCGGATGATGTGCAGGCAGTCCGCGGAGAGCAGGTGGCATTCATCCACGATAATCACGAGGCGCTGGCCGTGCTCGTGCAGCTCGATGATGTGATTGCTGAGCAGTTTCACGAGGTCCTGCACGCGTGCGATGCCGACGGGCAGCGCGAGATTCAGCTCGGACAAAATTTCGCGCAGCAGCCCCGTTTTGCTGAGGCCGGGCGTGACGAGCACGAGCACGACCTTGTGCTTCGGCTCGTCGAAATGCTGGAGCAGGAGCTGGCTCACGAGCGTCTTTCCCGTGCCGCTCGGGCCGGTGACCATGCCGAGCGACGCGCGGTAGTCGACCGCGAGCGTCATGCTGCGGAACGCCTCGGCGTGGCCTTCCGTGCGGAAGAAAAACGCGGGATGCACGGAGTCGGCGAAGGGATTTTCGCGCAGCCCAAACTGGCTGACGAAATCGCCCGCCGGCGCGAAGAGCACGATGGCCGGCGGGCGATCCGGCGGCCTCGGCGGAGAGGCCGCGAGGAGCTCCATGAGCGGATCGCCGTTGGCGTGCGGCGTTGAAAATGGGCGGGCGTGGAGCGGGTCGAGCGGCTGGGTTTGTGGCGTCATGGCAGGGCGTTTGGGTGGTGGAGCAGTGGAATGGCGAAGGGCGAATGCGCCGACAGGAAGCGCAGAACGGGCAGTGCGGCATTTCATGCGGCGGCATGTTGCGGTGTCTCGCCGTCGGCCTGGAAAATGGCGTCTTCATTTTCCCCGCAGAGCCGCGCGGCGATCGCGGCGATGCGGAGCGCGTTGGGATTTGCGGGATCGGTCAGCGCGAGCGGGCGGCGGCTTTGGTTCGCATTCTCGACGGCGGGATCCCGCGCGAGAAATCCGAGCGTGCCGAGCGAGGATTGCAAAAAGCGGTCCGCGCACGCGGCGATGCGCTCGAGCACGCGCGCGGCTTGGTGCTCATTTTCGGCGTGGTTGATGAGCAGATGGATGCGCGTCGCGAGGCCGGTTTCGTGCGCGAGCTTGATCACGCCGTACGCGTCGAGCGTGGAGGCGAGATTCGGCGTGGCGACCACGACGGTGTCCTGCGCGAGGCCGAGGAAATGCGTGACGCCCGCCGCGATGCCCGCGCCGGTGTCCATGATCAGCACGTCGAAATCTGCGGCGACGCGGAGCAGTTCGCGCCCGAGAAAATCGAGCATCGGCGCGCCGATGTCCGCCATGCGGCCGATGCCCGAGGCGCCGCAGATGAGCTGCACGCCGCACGGTCCGGGCGTGATCACGTCGTCGAGCCTCGCGCGTCCGTCCGTCACGTCGAGCAGCGTCGCCGTGGGGTTCACGCCGGCGAAAATGTGGACATTGGCCATGCCGAGATCGGCGTCGAAGAGCAGCACTTTTTTCCCGAGTTGCGCGCACGCGACCGCGAGGTTCACGGCGAAGGTCGTCTTGCCCACGCCGCCCTTCCCGCTCGTCACTGCAATGAGGCGCGTGCTCCGCGCCGCGGCGTGCAGCTCCGCGCGCACGTTCGCGACCGGGACGCGATCCACGAAAAGCCGGTCATGAATCCACGCGAGCAGATCGGTGCGGCGCGCGTCGGGCACCGCGTCGGCACGGGGCTCGTCGCCGAGGAATTCGGCGAAGGTCCGCTCGATGAATTGGACGCGCGCATTTTCCATCGGATGGCGCGAGGGAGGCTGGGGATCGTTCATGGGCTGGGAGGGAAAGGCTGGTACCGTGCGGCGACGGTGAGAGGGGTGTGCCGAACGGCAACCACAAGATATGGTGGTGATTGTTTCACCTTGACCTCAAGTAATAGTCTGCCACGTTCAAATGGGTCAAGCTCAAATTCCAGCGCCCCCACGAGCTGTTGGCGAGTTTTGCCAAAAATGCCCACGATTCGCTTTTTCTGTGTGGGGTGCGGGACGGCCCTCGAAGACGACTCCGCCACCTGCTCCGGCGTGATCGAGTGCCACTCCTGCGCCCGCCACGTCCCCGTGCCCCGTCTCACCGAAGCCCCCGCGCTTTCGACCGTGGCGATGCCGGCGTTGCCGGTGGAGGTGCTCGCGCTGGTGGTGAAATTTCTCTGCACCTCCTGCCAGAGCCGTCTCGGAGCCGACGCGCGCTGGGAAGGCCGCAGCGTGATCTGCATGGTCTGCGGCGACCGCACGCGCGTGCCGCGATGGTCGCAGGTCCCGCGCTGGCCGCGCGGCGTGGAAATCCCGCCGACGAAAATTGCGGCCATTCCCACGGCGACGCTGAGCGCCGAGGAGATCGTTTTCCTCAGCCATCCGGCACCGCCCAAACCGCCTGCGGGCGACTGACGCAGAATGGTCAAAACCTACAGTCCTCCCGAACACGGCCATGTGGTGTGCCCCTCTTGCGGCGCGGAAATCCGCGCGCCGTCCGCTTCGCGCAGCCGCCGCGTGCAATGCCCGAAATGCCGCGAAGTCGTGGTGCTCGAACCGCCGCCCTCGCCGCCCAGTCCGAAGCCGGCGATAAATGATCGCTTTTCCGCGAAATCCGAAACGGCAAGAACGCGCAGCGAAGATCAGTCGCTCGAGACGCTCGCAGCGAGAGTGGCCGCGCTCGAGGCCACCGTCGCCGCACTGCTCGCCGCGTCGCCGCCAGCGGCGGAACCTGCCGGGAAAAACAAAAAACTGCTCTGGGTCGCCACGGACGCGGCCGACCCGCTGCACCCCTCGGTGCCGGAGCGCGAACTCGCCCTCGCGCACAATCTCGGCGCGCTTTCCGTCCGCGGCATCCTCCTCCGCGCACCCGCCGGCGACATCATCGCGGCCGAGCGCGCCGCCAATTTGAAAGGAATCTTCGAGCAGGTGGGCTGGTCCGTCACCGGGCCCGAATACGCTCTGCCGGAAGCCGCCGGCCCTTCGCTCGCGCTCGGCGTTCCCTCGCTGCCCGTCGGCCGGGACGCGGCGGAAACTTACCTCGCGCTCAAGGCCGCCGGATTCGATCCCGTCGCGGTGCTCGATGCCGCGCTCTCCTCCGCCGGGGGCGGCGTCGCGCTCTCGCTCACACTCCCTGCGACGCACTCCATCGCGGTGCCTTTGGAAAATCGCGGCTGCGCGGGCGGACGCGATTTTCGCGCTGCCGCGGACACGCGCTGAATTGGTTTTTCAGATCCACGCTTTGCCACTACACGACCGCGCCGTGAACCTTTCCTCCGCTCCCCCGCCCCCCACTCGTCCTCACGGTCGGCGCGACTTTCTCCGCCGCACTGCCACCGCACTCTGCGCGGCGCAAATTGGCAGCGCGCCCCTTTTCGCCGCGGAGAAAATGTTCGTCCCGGCGGATTTTATTTTTGTGCAGCGCGGCGATCTGCCGATCATTTTGTCCGCGCCGCACGGCGGTGTGGAGACGATTCCCGACGTGCCCGCGCGGCTCGGCGAGGGCATGAAAAAAGGCGGCGCGGGATTTTTTGCGGGCCGCGATGAGAACACCGAACTGCTCGCCGCCGCGATCGCACACGCGCTCGAAAAACGTCTCGGCAAGAAGCCGTATTTTGTCATCGCAAAAATGCATCGCAAATTTGTGGACGCGAATCGCCCGCCGGAAATCGCCGTCGAGCATCCGCGCGCCCGCGAGGTGTACGACGCGTACCGCGGCGCGCTCGCGCAGTTTTGCGACGAGGTGCAGACGAGGTTCGGCCGCGGCCTGCTCGTGGATGTTCACGGCCAGGCGAGCGCGCGCGACACC
>JBBQJR010000106.1:0-9133 GCA_038326125.1 Chthoniobacterales bacterium | reverse complement strand
GGCAGCGTGGGCAGCGGCTTTTCTTCCGCCGCATTCTGCACTTCCGGCGCAGCATCGCCGGCCGGTTGCGGCGAGACGAAATACGCGAAGCGCCAGCTTCCGTTCACCATCGTGAGCCCGGCGCGGAAACCGGGATACGATTCGCTCTGCGCGAATTGCGGCGGCACGACCATGAACGAACCGTTCGGCATCCAGCGCTCGCGCGTCAGCTTGGAAAGTTCGCCCCAAAGTCTGTACCGGTCCCAATACGCGAACGGCGTTTCATCCGCGGGCCCCTGATCCCAGCGGTAGCCGAAATTCGGCGCCATCATCGAGGCGAGCACGGCCTTGTCGCGCATCTCGACCGCCTTGCGGAGCCTCCCGGTGAACGCTTGAAAAGACGCATCCGCGCTTTGATCCTTCATCTGCGGTTCCTTTTTGCCCTTCGCCTTTTGGGAATTTTTGTCGGACATCGGGCAGCCGGCGAGCATCGCGGCGGCAAAAAGAAAAACGGGCGCGCGGAGAAACATGCCTCGCAGATAGAGACGTTCGCGCGCCTTCGCCAGCAACAAAATCGCGCCGCCCGCGCGCCGAATCCCGCACTGATCGGCAGCGCCCTCCGCGCCCGCTATTCGGTCCAGTGAAAGGTCACCGGCTTCTCCACATCGGGATGCAAACTCTGGTGGACCGGACAGGTGAGCGCCGCGCGCATCAGCGTCTCGCGATGCTCGTGCGCGCCCGGCAGCGGCACATGAATTTCACAGCTCAATTTTCCAATCCGCCGCACGGGCGTCTGCACCATTTCCTTTTTCACGGTGACGCGCATCCCGCGCAAATCCATCGCATGACGCTCCGCAAAAATCCCGAGCACCGTCGCCATGCAGGTGCCGAGCGCCGTCGCGACGAGGTCGGTGGGCGAAAAGGATTCGCCGCGTCCGTGATTGTCCACCGGCGCATCGGTGATGAGCGAGTTGCCGCTCGGGCCGTGTTTCGCCGTGGTGCGAAGCTGGCCGTCGTACGTGATTTCGATTTGGACAAAGTGACCGGACATGCGGCCTTCGGTAACGCCGCGCCGCACCACGCGCGAGCGGATTTCGCGACGCGACGTGGCGCGTCGCTCCGCTATGCAAGCCCGAGATTCCGCACGATCGCAGTCGTCGAGGCAGCCTTGTTCAGCGTGTAAAAGTGGATGCCCGGCACGCCGAATTTCAGCAGCGCGCGGCACTGCTCGCTCGCGTATTCGATGCCGAATTTCGTCGCGGCCTCGTCGTCGTCGCCAATTTCGTCGAGGCGTTTCAGGAACGGCTCCGGCTGCCGCGCGCCGCACATCTCGGTGAATTTTTTCGTCTGCTTTGCCGAGGAAACCGGCAGCACGCCGGGAATGATCGGCACCGTCACGCCGTGCTGCGCGAGGGATTCGTGGAAGCGGTAAAAATCTTCGTTGTCGAAGAAAAGCTGCGTGACGACGAAGTCCGCACCCGCCGCGATTTTCTCCCGCAGGTAACCCCAGTCCGCGAGCTTGCCGGCCGTCTGCGCGATGTGGCCCTCGGGAAATCCCGCGGTGCCGATGCAAAATCCGCCGAGCGCTTTCAAGAACGCGACGAGCTCCGACGAATACGTGAAGCCGCCCTCCGTCGCCGTCCACTCCGCCTCGCCGGACGGCGGATCGCCGCGGAGCGCGAGGATGTTTTTGATGCCGCACGCCTTCGCATCCGCGAGCACGGAGCCGAGTTCTTCCTTCGTCGAATTCACGCACGTCAGGTGCATCATCGTGGTGAGGTCGTGGTCACGCTGGATGCGGTCCACGATGCCGAGCGTCTTGTCGCGCGTGGTGCCGCCCGCGCCGTACGTCACCGAGCAATAGTCCGGCTTCAGCGGCAGCAGTGCCGGGATCGTTTTCTCCAGCAAATTGCGTTCGCCCTCGGGCGTCTTCGGCGGGAAAAATTCAAAGGACACGGCGGGCCGGCCCGCGGCGCGGCAGCTTTCGTGGATTTCGTGGATGAATCGGATCATGAGGGTGTGAGCCGCCGCAAATCGCAAATGCCGCCGGACTAAGCAACCGCCAAGCAGCGCGCGCCGCGCTTTTTGTCCGTGGAAAATTGTCGCCGCGCTCGTGAGAGCGCGGGCGCGCGGGCGGAAGACCGATCAGCCCGCACTTTGACAAGCGGGCTCCTCGCGCCTCCACCCTTGCGCAACGCCTCGCGAATCGCACAATCCGCGCCCGCATGAAATCCCTCCGCACCCTCGCAATCCTTCTCGCCGCACTCATCGCCATCGTCTCCCCCGCCCTCGCGGAAGATTTCCTGCCCGGCGTGAAGCGCGTCCTTTTCCTCGGCGACAGCATCACCTACGCGGGCCACTACACCGAGCTGTTCGACGCCTTCCTCTTCACGCAATTCCCCGACGCGCACATTGAGGTGATTGATTGCGGCCTGCCGAGCGAGACCGTGAGCGGGCTGAGCGAGGCCGGCCACGCGGGCGGAAAATTCCCGCGCCCCGACATCCATGAGCGCCTCGACCGCGTGCTCGCGACGGTGAAGCCCGACCTCGTCTTCGCGTGCTACGGCATGAACTGCGGCATCTACCTCCCGCTCGATGAGGCGCGCTTCGCCGCGTTCCAAGCCGGCATCCGCAAGCTGCGCGAGAAAGTCGAAAAGGCCGGCGCGAAGATCATCCACCTCACGCCGCCCGTGTTCGACGCGCTCCCGCTGAAGGATCGCGTGAAGCCCGCCGCCACGGTGAAGGACGGCGAGTTCTTCGAGGGCTACAACGGCGTGCTCGACCGCTACTCCGCATGGCTCGTCGCGCAGGGACGCGCGGAAGGCTGGCGCGTGATTGACACGCACAGCGCGATGGCCGCCGCCCTCGCCGAGAAGCGAAAAGCCGACGCCGGATTTTTCTACGCGAAGGACGGCGTCCACGCGAACAACGACGGCCACCGTGTTCTCGCCGAGGCCATCCTGCACGCGCTCGCGCCGGAAAAAGCCGCGGCGTTTTTCAAGCTGCTCGACAGCGAATGGGCGAAGAGCGCGCCAGGCCGCGAATTTTTCAGCGACATCCACCAACGCAACCGCCTGCTCTGCGATTCATATCTCACCGCCGCCGGCCACCTCCGCCCCGGCATGGCGAAAGGCCTGCCCGTCGCCGAAGCGGAGGAAAAAGCCGCGGCGCTCGAAGTGAAAATCCGCGAGGCCGCGACCGGCGCAAAGTAGGCGAGACGCATCGCTCCTCCTGGCGGAATCAGACGATCAACTGATGTATCTCTGCGGCGGTGAAATTGACGCCGGTGAATTCTCCGTTTCCATCTGGTGGGACAATCTTGATCCCAACCAAAGTGCTACTTTGCTCGGAATGCAGCCAACCACTTCTCGACGACGGGGTGATCCGTTGGGAAAGCGCGGCCTGACTTACAAGTATGGCGAGTGGTTAGTATCCACGGGGCGCTTGGATTTCCGCAACGGCCACTCGTGCGAGGAGCAGTTCGACGATTTCGTGCGCAGCTTGCCAGACAACTCCGCTGCATGGGAACGCATCTCTGCCGAACATCAGTTGCGAGTCTTCGTCGTGCTCTGGATGCGGACATGGAATCGAGAATTCGACATTTCCACATTTGCTCTCGGTGAGTTGGCTCGTCGGCGTCTCTCCCTGCACATCGACACCTATTTGGAATCAGACGGCAGCTCGGAACAATCTGACTGACGATGGTTTCTCCGCCCGGAGGGCGGAAGGAAATTAGCCGGTGGTCGAGCGAGCAGAGCGAGCGAACACCACCGGAACCAGCCACCAAAAAACAACCGCCCCGGAGGGGGCGGCGGAAATCCCAACGAACGCTTTCCAGCGCACCCGCCGGGGCGCATTCCGTTCTATTCCGATGATCCGGTGGTTTTCGCTTCGCTCGACCACCGGCTAATTTCCGTTGGCCCTCCGGGCCATAGCACATGCTGCCACGTTCACCCGATCCATTTACGAAGCGAGAAGACGACGGGCTCTAGCCTGAAGGACAGCAATGAAACTGTTCGCCTCCACATATCCCTCGTATTCCGCGCGCTCGGCATCCGTCAGTTCGTCCTCGTTGGCTTTGCCGGCGAGTTCTTCGATGCGGCGCTGCATTTCGTCATCGCCATGAAAATCCACGATCTGCGCTGCCTGCTCGCGGTTCAAAATCCGAAGCAGCGGCTGCGTGGCGCGGTCAAAGGCAGCGGCGTCAGCGAGCGTGGACATGCAGGCAGGCTATGCGGCATCAGCCGATTGTCGAGTCTGGAGAAGAATGGAGTGGCTTCGCCAGCACGGCACTAGCCGACCGGCAACCCGCTCGCGAGCAGGATGGTCTCATGCACGGCGAGATCGTGCGCGGGAGGAAAGTCGTGCGCCTTCTCGCCGCGGATCACTTTCGCCAAATCCGCGAAGTCGCCGTCGTAGCGTCCCCTGCCCTTCGGAAAGGTGAGCACTTGCCGGCCGGCTTTGTATTCCCGGTGCGCGGCGGCGAGCGTGAGGCGCGCCTCGGGATGCTCGATCGGCCGGATGTCCATCGTGCCCTTCGTGCCGCACACGACGAATTGCCGCCGCGCGCCGCCGTCCCATTCCACGAGCACGCTGCGCACGGTCACGATGGCCTTCGGATATTCGAGCACCGCCGTCTGATTGTCAGGAAAGCCGTCGTGCAGCGGCGATGAACTGCGGCTGTACGGCGTGACTTTTTCCGGGCGGCCGAGGATGGCGACGACGGAATCAATGACGTGGCAACCGAGTTCAAACATCGCGCCGCCGCGATACTCCGCGAGTGCGCGTCGCTCCGCGTCGCCCTGCAATTTCCCCATCGCCGCCTCGATGGAAAAGACCTCGCCGAGCGCGCCGTCGCGCACCAGTTGGCGGGCGATCACAAACGCGGGATTGTAGCGCAGCATGTAGCCCATCTGCACGGTGAGCTTGCGCGCGGTCGCGGCGTCGAGCAGGCGGCGCAGCGCGGGAAGCGATTCCCCCGCGGGTTTGTCGAGGTGAAGGTGCTTGCCCGCGGCGATGCAGCGCGCGGCGGTGGGCACGAGATGCTTCACCTCCGTCTCCACGGCCACCGCCCGCAAGCCCGGCGCATTCAGCAGTTCCTCCTCGGTCATCACGGGCAAGCCCGCATACGTTTTGCTGCTCGCGAGCGCGGCGCGTTTCTGCTCGTCGGGTTCCACGATGCCGACCACTTCAAAGTCCTCGCTCGCGCGCATCGTCTCCATTTTCCCCGCGGCGTGCGCGTGGCTCGTGCCGATCTGCCCGATGCGGATTTTCGCCGGCTGCGCGCCTCCATTTTCCGCGCGCAGCGGCAGCCAGTCCGCCGCGTACGCGGTGCCCGCGAGACCGGAGAGTTTCAGGAAATCACGACGCGAGCGGAGACTGTTTTTCATCGCGTGAAGCTACCGCGCGGGCACGCCCGCTGAAAAAACAAAACGCTCATTTGATTCTCACCGCCGGATTTCATTCCCGTCTTGCGCGCCGTTCCGCGCTCTGCCAAGAGCCAGCCATGTCCGGGTTGAACGAAGCCATCATCGAGCAGGCCACCATGGAAGATCTCCCGCAGATGGTGGATCTCCTTTACGAGCTTTTCGGGCAGGAGGGCGACTTCGTGCCCGACCGCGTGAAGCAGGAGCGCGGGCTGCGGCTCATCCTCGAGCAGCCGAGTCGCGGGCGCATTTTTGTCTATCGCTGGAATGAGACCATCGTCGGCATGGTGAATCTCCTCTTCACCATCAGCACCGCGGAAGGCGGCTTCGTCGTGCTGCTCGAAGACGTGATCGTGCGCGTGGACTACCGCGGGCGCGGCGTCGGCTCGCAGTTGCTCTCGCACGTCATCGAGTATGCGCAGAAGAAGGAATTTCTCCGCATCACGCTCCTCACCGATCGCATCAATGCGGAAGGCCAGGCGTTTTTTGAAAAGCTCGGCTTCTTCAAAAGCCAGATGATCCCATTGCGGCTCGCGCTCACGCAGGATTCCGCGACGCTCCCCAAATCGTGACGCCCTGCGGATTCACGGACTTGGGTTTTGCGCGGGTGGATACGGACCGGCGGCGGCGGTGCGGATTTCCCGAGGTGATTTTCGGCATGGGGAAAACGCCGGAGCAGGTCGCCGGGATCGCGCGCGTGATTTTGGAAAATGAGCAAGTCGTGCTCGTGAGCCGTGCGACCGAGGAGCAGTGGCGCGCGGTCGCCGCGCATTTGCCCGACGCGCGCTGGCACGCGGCGGCGCGGTGCATCACCGTCGAGCGTGCAAAGCTGCCGGTGCTCGAAGGACACATCGCCGTGATCTGCGCGGGCACGAGCGATCTGCCGATCGCGGACGAGGCGGCGGTGACGCTGGAAATTTTCGGCAACCGTGTGGAGCGCTTCACGGATGTCGGCGTCGCCGGCATTCACCGGCTCCTCGCGGTGCGCGAAAATCTCGAATCTGCGAATGTCATCATCGTCGTCGCGGGCATGGAAGGCGCGCTGCCGAGCGCGGTCGCCGGGCTCGTGAGCAAGCCGGTGATCGCCGTGCCCACGAGCGTCGGCTACGGCGCGAGTTTCGGCGGCGTCGCCGCCTTGCTCGGGATGCTGAATTCCTGCGGGAGCGGCGTCACCGTCGTGAACATTGATAACGGCTTCGGCGCGGCGTACGCGGCCGCGCAGATCAATCGTCTCGCGCAGCCAAAGTAGGCGAGGTTTCCGATCTCGCGCGGGAGGGCGGGAGGGCGCGGAGCAGAGTCGCGCTCGGGAGGGCGCGGACGTGGGCTTCCGCCCGCGCCTACTTTGCGCGTGCGCAATCCACGCGCGGCCCGTACACCGTCGCGCATGAAAGTTCCCGGTCTCCGCAGTCCTCACGATAAAATCAGCGGCCTCGTCCACTTCGGCCGGATGCTCGATAAAATCCGCCTGCATCAGCAGGGCACCCTGCCGGAAGACTTTCACGCGAACCTCGGCGACGGTTTCGACAAGCTCTGCGCGCAATTCCTCGGCGTGCCGTACGCCGAAATCGTCGCGCAGGTGAAAGCCGGGACGGCCGACGAAGACACCCTCGCGTGGTGCCGCGCGCGCGGGAAAAAATTCACCGAAGACGAGGCTTTCGCGTGGGGTGAATTCATGCGCAAGCGCGGCTGGAATGACATGATGAGCGAACGCCTGCGCCAGCGCAAAGCGGAAGCGGGATTTGCCAGCCGCGACGAAATCCAGGCGTTCTTCGACTTCATTGATGCAGATGAAGGCCGCCCCGTCCGACCCATCGCTTAACGCAACCACGGGCAACCACGGGCAACCACGGGCAACCACGGGCGACCACGGACAACCACGGACAACCACGGACAACCACGGGCAACCACGGGCAACCACGGACAACCACGGACAACCACGGACAACCACGGAGGTCGCCGCTCCCAGCGTCCGACAAGTCTGCATCGTCACGAGGAAGAAAATGAAGCCCACGATTTCCCCGCGACGGGGTGACCGTGCCGGCGGCGGGGGATTACCTCCCTGCCTGTTCCCGAGGAACGCGCCGAAAAGCGAGAGAAACCCCGTCCGACCGCAAAAAGAATTCGCCAGCTTCCGAGGGAATTCGCCAATTTCCGAAGGAATTCGCCGTTTTCCTGAAGGAAAACGCGGGGGAGCGAGGGCCATTACGACGGATAACTCATTGTCCAAAAGCATTTTGCATTCTGCCATCTCTGGCAACCGGCGATGCTGGGCAAAAAATGACACGTCCGGCCTATCCCGACCTTGGAATTTCATGCGTCTTCCCCGAACGCATTCCCCTCCTCCGCCCGTAATTTCCCTCCGCGCCATTCTCTTCACATTCCGCGTGCCTTTTTCTCCCCGTCCGCTATTCCGGAGACATGCGCGGCGCAGCTCCCCCAGAGGCAGGAGTATTTACAACCCGCCGCATGATCATTTCTCCCATGGAGTCCAATTTCGCATCTGCCCATAGCCTCGTCTGCGCCCTCTGCGATCACTTCGACGCCCGGCGCGCAGAGATCATGGCCCCCGGCTACAAGGAAGACGCCGCCAAGCATGAGTTCATCACGCCTTTTTTTGAAGCCCTCGGCTGGGATGTGCGCAATACCGCCCATCGCTCCGTCTATGAAAAGGATGTCGTCACTGAGAAGCGGGAAGACATCGCGGGTCGGGCGAAGAGCGCCGACTACGCCTTCCGCCGTCCCGGCACGCATCTGACATCCTTTTTCGTCGAGGCGAAGAAGCCGAGCGTGGACATCCGCGGTCACGCCGAGTGCCACCAGGCCGTGCTCTACGGCTGGAACGCCTCCACGCCGCTCGTCGTCCTTACCGATTTCGAGCAATTCCTCATCCTCGATGCTCGCAGCGAGCCTGACCGTGCCAACGCCGCCCGGCACGTCCTCAAGGCCAACGGCTCCTACACGTATCGCGACTACCGCGACCCGGAAAAATTCGCCGAACTCTGGGGCCTGCTCGCCCGCGAGAATGTCGCCGCCGGTTCCCTCGACAAAGCCGCCGCCGCCCTCCCGCGCCTCTCCGGTCGCGTCAAAAAGGACGACCTCTTCGCCCGCGGCACCGGCCCCGTGGATGAGACCTTCCTCGCGCAGATGGAACTCTGGCGCGAAAAGCTCGCCAAATCCCTCAAACGCACCAACCACGACCTCGACGGCGAACGCCTCACTTCGCTCACCCAGCGCATCCTCGACCGCCTCGTCTTCCTCCGCTTCCTCGAGGATCGCGGCGTCGAGCGCGATGTCCGCTTCTCCAGCATCGGCCAGAGCGGCAGCGCCTGGCGCGATTTCCTGAAGGTCTCGCACCGCCTCGATGCCCGCTACAACGGCATCATCTACAAAAAAGACCCGCACGGCTGCGAAGACCCCGCCCTCGCCGTCGATGATCCCACCTTCGCCGCCATCGCCGAGAAGTTCGCCCCCGAAAACAGCAGCTACCTCTTCGACAAGATCTCCATCACCATTCTCGGCAGCATCTACGAGCGCTTCCTCGGCAACGTCATCACCGCCCGCGACAAGACCGCCATCGTCGAGCCCAAGCCCGAAGTCCGCAAAGCCGGCGGCGTCTATTACACCCCGGATTACATCGTCCGCTACATCGTCGCCCAGACCGTCGGGCGCTGCCTCGCCGGGAAAAAGCCCACCGAGATCGAGGCGCTCCGCTTCGCCGACATCGCCTG
>JBBQJR010000105.1:0-9162 GCA_038326125.1 Chthoniobacterales bacterium | reverse complement strand
CGGCGTGATCACCGAGGTGACGTTCAAAGTTTTCCCCGCGCCGCAATCCTGGCTCACGCTCCGCATCCCGTGCGCAGACGCGACCGAAGCCGCCGACCGCATCGCGCAAGGCGCATCGTCCCGATGGGAACTCGACGCGCTCGATTACGTCCCCGATGAAGCCAGCCTCTTCGCACGCCTCGGCGGACCTGCCGAGGCGAACACGGCACTGGCCGGTGAAATCCAGCCCACATGGCCAGGAGCGACAATTCTCACCGACGCCGATGCGACCGTCCTCTGGTCCCGCCTTCGCGAATTCACTTGGGCGCACGCGGACGGTGTTCTCGCAAAAATCCCGATCACACTTTCCGCGCTCAAAGCCATTGCATCCGCCGCTGCAAAAATCCCCGGAGCGCGAACGCATTTTTCCGCCGCGGGCAATGTCGCCTATGTCTCGCTTCCTTCATCCACTGCGGTGCCGTCGCTCGATGCGGAACTGCGCTTGCTCACGTTCGGCGGCTTGGTTCTCCGCGGCAACGCAGTGCCGATGCATCTTGGAATTTCCCGCGATCCCTCCGTCGCCGAAGCCGTACGCGCAGTGTTCGATCCCGAGCGCCGCTTCGCACATTAGGACTTGTACTCGCGGGCAAAAGGCCTATTTGGATGCCCGCATGGTCCAAATCATTTCCTCCATACCGTCGAAAACAAAGACTCAGTTGGTCTGTTCTGACTGCATCTCGGGCATGGCCAAGCTGCCCGCGGACTCCGTGGACGTCGTCGTCACGTCGCCGCCGTACAATCTCGACATCGCATACCGCAGCTTTCGCGATGACGCACCGCGTGAGGCTTATCTCAACTGGTGCGAGCGCTGGTGCGCCGAGGTGCGACGTGTGTTGAAACCCGACGGCTCATTTTTTCTCAACGTCGGCGCGGCACCCGCAAATCCGTGGTTCCCGCACGAAGTCGCACTTCGCCTGCGTTCGCTCTTCGCGCTGCAAAATACGCTGCACTGGGTGAAATCGATCACCGTCCGGCCAAAGGGCGGCGACGAAATTTCCGCTGGTCACTTCAAGCCGCTGAACACGCGGCGCTTCGTGAACGATTGCCACGAATACATTTTCCACCTCACGAAATCCGGCGACGTGAAGCTGGATCGCCTCGGCGTCGGCGTCGCGTATGCGGACAAGAGCAACATCGCGCGGTGGGGCCACACCGACGGCAAGGACAAGCGCTGCCGCGGGAACAACTGGTTCATCCCCTACAAAACGATCATGAGCCGCGAGGGCGAGCGTCCGCATCCGGCGACGTTTCCCGCGCAACTCGCCGAGTGGTGCATCCGCCTGCATGGAATGCGCGAGGCACTGACCGTGCTCGATCCGTTCCTCGGCATCGGCCACGCGGCGGAGGGCGCGCGCGCGTGCGGCGTGGAGCGGTTCATCGGTTTCGAGATTGACGCTGGCTACCTCCGCGAGGCGTGTAAGCGGCTCGGCGTGCCCGCCCCGAAAATGCGGCGCGCTGACTGAATGCCCGCCTTCATCCTCCGCCGGATTTTCTCGCTGTTTTTCGTGCTGCTCATCGCGGTGGCGGTCAGCTTTTGCCTGCTGCGCAAAGCGCCGGGAAATCCGTTTGCGCTGAATGAAAAACAGTCCTCGCCCGAGACCGTCGCGCGGCAGGAGCGGAAGTTCAATCTCGACGGACCGGTGTGGTGGCAATGCGCGCGCTACCTCGGCTTCGCGCGGCAAAATGCGGACCCGGATCGCGGATTGCCCGCGCGTTTCAGCGGACTGCTGCAGGGCGATCTGCAGCCGTGTTTGAAGTTCAAGGATCGCACCGTGGCCGAGCTCATCGCGCAGTCGCTCCCGGTCTCCGTGATCCTCGGCGCGGTCGCCCTTTTGCTCTCGACGACCCTCGGTGTGTGGCTCGGCAGCGTCGCCGCGGTGCGGAAAAATACGTGGCTCGATTCCGCGACGATGCTCGGCGCGCTGTTCGCGATTTCCGTGCCGACATTTGTCACCGGTCCCGCGCTCGTGCTTGTTTTTTCGCTGTGGCTCGGCTGGCTGCCCGTCGGCGGATGGGGCGGAATTTCCAGCCTCATCCTGCCGGCGATCACGCTCGCCGCGCCGTTCGTCGCCTACATCGCGCGGCTCACGCGCACGAGCATGCTCGAGGTGCTGCATCAGGATTTCGTCCGCACCGCGCACGCGAAGGGGCTCGGCGAGCGGCGCGTGCTTTACAAGCATGTGCTGAAGGTCGGCATCCTGCCCGTCGTGAGTTTCCTCGGCCCGCTCACGGCGAACCTGCTCACCGGCTCGCTCGTCATCGAGTCGGTCTTCAGCCTGCCGGGCATGGGCGGATTTTTTGTGAACTCCGTGCTCAATCGCGACGTGTTTCTGTGCTGCGGGAGCGTCACCATTTACTGCGCGCTGCTCGTCGGGATGAACCTCCTCGTGGACATCGCCTACCAGTGGCTCGACCCGCGCATCCGCCTCGAATGATGGCGAGCAATGACAACAAGAACGCCGCGGAAGCCGTCCGTAGCGTAGCTCTCCCGAGCTGCGCCGCTCGTCGTCCTGCGCAGCTTGGGAGAGCTACGCTACCTTTGCACCTCGAATGAGCGCGTCCCTCTCCACTCCCGCCGCGCAGCCGCCGGGCACTTGGCAGCGCCTCGTGCGCAACCGCATCGCCCTCGCCGCGATGATCGCCCTCGCGGGCATTGCGCTCGTCGCGATTTTCGGCCCGGTGCTTTTTCCCTACAGCCCGGAGAAAGTGACGCCGCACTCGCTGCATCCGCCCTCGTGGCTGCCGCTCGGCGCAGCGCAGGCGAAGCTCGACACCGATCACGGCGGCGCAGTCGGCA
Source organism: Chthoniobacterales bacterium (assembly GCA_038326125.1). GTDB lineage: Bacteria > Verrucomicrobiota > Verrucomicrobiia > Chthoniobacterales > Chthoniobacteraceae > SXWH01. The sequence continues at coordinate 6,326 of JBBQJR010000105.1, read as the reverse complement.
CATGGCAGCATCCCTTCGGCACGGACATGAATGGCCGCGATGTTTTTTCCCGCGTGATCCAAGGCGCGCGCGTCTCGCTCATCGTCGGCCTGTGCGGTGCGCTCGTGAGTTTTTTCATCGGCACGACGTACGGCCTCGTCTCCGGCTACGTCGGCGGGCGGACGGACAACGTGATGATGCGCTTCATCGAAATGCTGCACAGCGTGCCGCGGCTCATCATCGTCATCGTCGCCATTTTCACCTTCGCACCGTGGCTGGAGTCGGCGCTGCACCGCACGCTGCCAAGCCTCGAAGGCTACGCGAAAATCATGATCCTCATCCTCTGCCTCGGCCTCATCGAATGGCTCGCGATGGCGCGCATCGTGCGTGGGCAGGTGCTTGCGCTGAAGGAGCAGCAGTTCGTGCTCGCCGCGCGCGCGCTCGGGCAGTCGCACACGCGCATTTTGCTGCGGCATCTGCTGCCGAATTTGTTCGGCGTCATCGTCGTCTATCTCACGCTCACGATTCCCGCAGTGATTCTCGACGAGTCATTCCTCAGCTTCCTCGGCCTCGGGATCAACGACCCGCAGGCGAGCTGGGGCAGCCTGCTCAGCGACGGAAAACATGCGATCAACCCGATCCACAGCTACTGGTGGCTGCTGCTCTTCCCCGCCGCTGCGATGTCGCTCACGCTCGTCGCCCTGAATTTCCTCGGTGACGCCCTGCGCGACGCCCTCGACCCCCGCGCGCGGCGATGACGCCGCCCCCGGCCCTGGGAGCGGCGACATTCCTGTCGCCGTCCTTCTCCTGCGCTGGAGGCGCACCATTCCCGGCTACGCGGCGTGCTGCGACACAACTCCGCCCGCCGCCTTTCCGAGAAATGTGCGCCTCCGGCACAATCGAAGCACGGCGACAGGAATGTCGCCGCTCCCACCGGCACGCCGCGCCGCGGAGATATTCCGACGCGGGTGGCGCGACATTTGTAGGCGAGGGCGGGAGCCCACGTCGCGCTTGCCCGAGCGCGCCTACGATTACAGATGCGGCGCCGCCGGCTTCGATGGTGCGCGAAATCCCGGCGCGCCCTGCACCTTCACTTTTCGCCGGAAGACCTTGTCCCCGCACGTCGCGAAAAGCGTGCTGAAATCCGCGCCACCGAATTCCAAATTGCTCACGCGTCCGTTCGGCGTGGGGAGGATGCAGTTCACGCGCCCCGCCTGATCGCAGACTTGGATGCCCATGCGCGTCGCCACGTAGAGCCGGCCCGCAGCGTCCACTTTCTTCCCGTCCGCGCCGCTGTCGTCGGCGCTGTCCGGCTCGTGCAGGTGATAGTAGCGCTGCTTGTGCGCGAGCCTTCCATCGGGCTGGATTTGATAGCTGTAAACCCAGTGCGATTTGCTGTCGTCCACGTAGAGCAGGCTCTGGTCGGGCGAGAGCGCGATGCCGTTGGAAAACTTCAGGCCCTTGTCCACGATTTGCTTTTCGCCGTTCGGCTTGATCAGCCACACGAGGCTCGGGTTCGTGCCGCCGCCGGGATGTGTCGCATACACGTTGCCGTTGTGGGCGACGACGATGTCGTTGCCCACGATGTCGCCCGCGAAAATTTTCGCCACGCCGTTCGAGTCGTAACTCAAAAGCTGCGGCGTCACCGGCGCCACCGCGTAGAGCCGTCCGTCCGCGCCGAACGCCTGGCCGTTCGCCTTTTGCGAGTCCGCGATGAACGGCGTGACCTTTCCATCAAGCGCGATTTTCCAAGTCTTCGACGCCGGGATGTCGTTGAAGAACACCTCCCCCTTCGCATTCACCGCCGGTCCTTCGGTGAATTTGTAGCCCTCGCCCACGAGCTGCCAGCCCTCGCCGGGGATCAGGATTTCCTGAAGCTGCTTCGAGCCCGCGCCCGCCTGCGGTTCCTTCGGCCAGTCCTTCCAGATCCACCGCACGGCGTCGGGAAAAATCGCGCCTGCCTGTTTGCCATCGTGCCCGCCCGTGCCCCACGCGTGCTCGACCTCGTAGCCGGCGAAAGTGAGCGCGCGTTCCATCATCTGATTCGCCATCCACCAGTCGCCGCCGTAAATATTTTGATCGTGGTCGCCGTCCTGCAAAAAGACGCGCAGCGGCTTCGGCTCCGTCTCGCGCACGAGTCCCGCGAGGCGATCCGCGCCGCGGAGATTCACGAAAGTTCCGATGGTGGAAAACACGCGCCGGAAATCCGCGGGCCGCTCCCACGCCGCATTGAACGCGCAGATCGCGCCGCTCGATGAACCCGCGATGCAGTGGTCGTTGCCATTCTTGCTCAGCACGATCGCGCGACCATCGCCGGTCTTCTGCTGCTCGACAAACGGCAGCAGTTCATCCGTGACGAACCGCGCGTACGCATCGCCCAACCCGTCGTATTCGAAGCTCCGGTTGAAACGATCGAGCGCCACTTTCCCATCGAGCGCCTTCACCACGCCGGGCGATGCCGCGATGTAAACCGTCACCGGCATTTCGTGCTTCGCGATCAGATTGTCGAAAACGATCGGCGCATTGTGCTGCACGCCGTCCTGATTCACCCACACGCACGCGGGTTTCGCGGGATCGTACTGGTGCGGCACATACACGGTGACGTTGCGCGTGGTGCCCGGAAAAATCTTCGATTCTTCGAGGACAAATTTCAGCACCTCGCCCTTCGGCACGCCCTCGTGCGGCTTCGAGTCCTCGGTCAGCGGATAGTCCGTGGCGTTATTTTTCTGCGCGAAGGCCGCGCTGGAAAATGCGAGCGCGAAGGAAAATGCGGCGAGGTTTTTCATGGAGCCGCGCACGCTGCGGAAGCGCTGCGCGTTGCGCAATGCGCGAGTGCGCACGGCGATCTTCCACATTCGAATTTGGAAGCCATGAAGCAGGAATACGCGACACCCGGCATTCCTCGGCACCACGGCGAAATTCCAACTTCATGGTTTCGTGGCTTCCCAATAAAAATTCTTTGCCGAGAGTCGCACGCTCCGCGTTCCACACTTTTCCTACGAACCCCCGCGCAGCAGGATTGAACGAAACGACTCCCTCCACGACAAACCTCCCCACTCGCCGCATGAAATTTTCCGCCTTCATCCTCGCCACCTCCATTTCCATTTTCCCCATCGTCGCGCGCGCGTCCGACTGGCCGCAATTCCGCGGGCCGAACCGCGACGATGTCTCCACGGAAACCGGGCTCCTCCAGCAGTGGCCGGCGGGCGGGCCGAAGCGCGTGTGGCTGTTTGAAAATGCCGGGATGGGCTACAGCGGCTTCAGCGTCGCGGGCGGAAAACTTTTCACAATCGGCACGCGCGACGGGAAGGAAATCCTCCTCGCGCTCGACGCCGGCAGCGGGAAGGAACTGTGGGTCGCCAACCTCGGCGACATTCTCAGCAACGGCTGGGGCGACGGCCCGCGCGGCACGCCGAGCGTGGACGGCGACCGCGTGTATGCGCTGAGCGGGAAGGGCAATCTCGTCTGCGCAAACGTCGCGGACGGCAAGACGCTGTGGACAAAATCCATGCAGGAACTCGGCGGCAAAACGCCCGGCTGGGGCTACACGGAATCGCCGCTCGTGGATGGCAAGCTCGTGCTCGCCACGCCCGGCGGTGACAAAGGCACGATGGCGGCCCTCGACAAAATGACCGGCGCAGTCGTCTGGCAGAGCGCGGATGTCACCGAGGGCGCGCAATATTCCTCGATCGTGCCCGCGGTCATCAACGGGAAAAAACAGTACGTGCAGCTCGTGATGCAGACGCTCTTCGGCGTGGACGCGGCGGATGGCAAAGTGATCTGGCGCATGCCGTGGGTCGGGCGCACGGCGGTCATCCCGACGCCGATTGTGAAAGGCGACGAGGTGCTCATCACAAGCGGCTACGGCGCGGGCTGCAAAAAAGTGAAAGTGAAAGGCAACCAGGCGGAGGACGTCTTTATGAACAAGGATTTGGAGAATCACCACGGCGGCGTGGTGCTTGTCGGCGATTACCTTTACGGCCACAGCAACAAGGACGGCTGGACGTGCATGGCCTTCGCCGACGGCAGCGTGAAGTGGCACGAGAAAAAAGCGCTCGGCAAAGGCGCCGTCAGCTTTGCGGACGGGAGGCTGTATTGTCTCGAGGAAAAAACCGGCAACGTCGCGCTCGTGGAAGCATCACCCGAGGGCTGGCATGAAAAGGGCCGCTTCACGCTCGAACCGCTCGCGACCACGCGCAATCCGAAGGGCGCAATCTGGACGCACCCGGTGATCGCGAACGGCAAGCTCTACCTCCGCGATCAGAATCTCATCTTTTGCTACGACGTGAAAAAGTGAGACTGGAAATGCTAGCGCCTGTTGCTTTCGGCCTCGCTTTTGAACCGTGATGTTTTCGATAGCATTCATTTGCACCGCCAATTTGTGTCGCAGCGTGATGGCACATGCGATCGCTGTTCCTGAACTTTCTAAACGTGCTTGGCCCGTTGAAGTGCATTCCGCTGGCACAATGAATTTGACGGGCACACCGACGGCAGTTCCCACGTGGTTTGCCTGCTGCCAAAACAGCACGCCGCCGCAAAAGGATGAGTCAACTTTCGTTCGCGATCTGCCGCTGCCGTCCATCGGTCGTTTCTTCGTAATGGAACGCAAACACGCCGAATGCCTGACGACTGGATATGGCATTGAGGCGTCGCGCATTTCACTGCTTGGCACCTTCGATCCGAAAGGACGGGGCGAGGAAATCGAAGACCCGATGAACCAAGGTTCCGTAGCTTTTGATCGCTGCTACACCCTCATCCGGGACTGCATCAACAACTACCTCGACATCACCACTGAAATACCGAAAACAGCTTGAAGCACTTCGGCTGACGAAAAATAGAAAAAACAGTCACACTAACGTTCCACTTTTAACACAACTCCGACCCAATGAATCTCCTCCCCACCCTCCTCGCCACCGCCACATTCACCGCGCTCACCTTCGCTGCCGATGCACCGCTCGCCGTCGGCACCGCCGCGCCTGCGCCCACCGCGAAGGATCAGGACGGGAAGGCTGTGGACTTTGCCAAAGTGTACGCGCAGGGCACCACGCTCGTCTATTTCTACCCAAAGGCCGACACGCCCGGTTGCACGAAGCAGGGCTGCTCGCTGCGCGACAATTGGGACGCGCTGAAGGCGAAGGGCGTGCAGGTGCTTGGCGTGAGCGGCGACAAGCCCGCGGCGCAAAAGGCGTTCCGCGACAAGTTCACGTTCCCCTTCCCGCTCATCGCGGATGACGATGGCAAAGTCGCCGCGGCATTCGGCGTGCCCGCGATGAAGCCGGGCATTTTCAAGCGCACTTCGTTCCTCGTGAAGGGCGGCAAAATCGCCTGGAACATGACGGACAAAACCACGACCGACACGCACGCGATGGATGTGCTGAAAGTCGTGGAGACGCTGAAGTAGCGCGCCGCGCAATTCATCCCGACGCATTGGCGAGGAGCGAAATCGGCGGTGGCTCGCGGCACGTTGCTGCTTGCCGGGATCGGGCGCGATGTGAGAGAGCCACGCCATGTTGCAACATTTGATCGAAGTCTGGTTCCGCTGGGTGCATGACTGGGGCTACGTCGGCGTCATTATTTTGATGGCGATGGAAAGTTCCATTTTCCCCGTGCCCAGCGAAATCGTGATCCCGCCCGCGGCCATTCTCGCCGCGCACGGCGGAAACATGACGCTCACGGGCGTGGTGCTCGCAGGGACGTTTGGCTCGTGGCTCGGCTCGGTGATCACGTATCTCGTCGCGCGGCTCGTCGGGCGTCCGTTCATCGCGCGGTACGGGAACTTCGTTTTCCTGCCGCCGAAAAAAGTCGCACGCGCCGAACGGTTCATGCACCGGTACGAATCGGGCGGCATTTTCTTTGCGCGGCTGCTGCCCGTGATCCGGCATCTCATCTCGATTCCCGCGGGGATCATCCGGATGAATTTCGCGCGCTTCAGCGCACTCACGATCATCGGCTCGGCGATCTGGTGCACGGTGCTCGCGTGGCTCGGCGGGCGCGTGGGCAGGAAGATGGAGGAACTCGACCCGCACCAGCTCCGGGCGATGCAGCAGGGAATCGGTGCGGACCTCGGCGGGCTGATCCATGCGGTGAAGCACGAGGCGGTGTGGATCGTGATCGCGATCGCGGTCGTGTGCGTCCTCTATTTTGTCGCGATGCGGATCACGGAACACCGGCACGAGGACGGCGCGGAGAAACGCTGAAACCGTTCCGCGTGACCGGCAATACGGCAGGCCTCGGGGTTAGCGCGGGCGTCCCGCCTGCCGTGGGGCGCGGACCGCCCCGCCCCCCGCGGGCGGCACCCCCGGGGGTTCACGCACAAAGACGGGCCGGGGTATTAACCGAGACGCGGA
>JBBQJR010000104.1:0-9366 GCA_038326125.1 Chthoniobacterales bacterium | reverse complement strand
CCCGGCGAACGTCTTCCGGCGTGGCACGCACGGTGACGTCCGGTGTGCCGGGTTGAAAACCCGGCACGGCGGGTAGAATACCCGCCCTACCCGAGACCGTTCGCATGCACATGGATCCCGCTACTTTTTACACCGCCTCTCAGCCCTTCTTCGCGGATTTGCGCTCGCGCTTGCGGCTCATGCGCGGGGCCAGGGCGCGGATGAGGAGAAAGAACGCGGCCCATGTCGCGAGAGTTGCCGCCGTCCAGGCGATGACTCGCGGATAAAGGATCGCCAGCACCGCGGCCGTGAGCACTGCAAACGCGGCACCGACGAGCGTGAGCGTGTCGCTCGCGCTCAGCACGCGCTGACCGGCCATCGCGGCGGAGACGGTGCGCGTGAGGCGGAGCGCGCCCGCAGTGGCGCGCTTCAGCCCGCCGGGAGCCGGGCTGCTGCGTTCGAGCGGATCATCTTTCGAGGCGACGCGCACACGGCGGCGCTTTTTCAAAACGATCTCGGTCGCGTGCTGGAGGTCACGCTCGTACATCGCGGCCATCTCGCTCGCGAAACCTTCGTCGGGCACGGTCACGTCCATTTCGAAATTCGTAAGCCAGCTCGCCATGTTCAGATTCGTGGAGCCGACGCGCGACCAGCGATCGTCGGCCACGGCTGTCTTCGCGTGCAGCATCGAGCCGTTCCACTCGAAGACGCGCACGCCCGCCTCGATCAGCGGCCGGTAGCCCGCGGTGGTGAGCGGGCGCAGCCACGGCAGGTCGCTGCCGCCCGGCACGAGCAGGCGGACATCCACGCCGTCGCGCGCCGCGGCACGGAGCGCGTGGACGTAGCTCGGCGTGCCGGCAAAATAGGCGTCCGTGATCCACAGCCGCTGCTGCGCGAGCGAGGCGACGAGGAGATCGAGACGGTAGAGCGCGCTGACGTTTGGCTCCGTCGCGACGACGCGCACGGCGACTTTGCCCGCGTCCTTCGGCGCGGAAAAATCGGACAGCTCACCGTGCGGAATCGGCGTGCCCGTGTGCGCCCAGATTTTTGCAAACGCCCTCACCAGCGGCGCGACGGCGGGGCCGCAGATTTCCACTCCCGTGTCGCGGTATGGCTCGAGGCCGCGCTTGTCATTTCCGAGCCACACGTCGCTCACGCACACACCGGAGACAAAGCCGGTCGCGCCGTCCACGACGAGCGTTTTCCGGTGGTCGCGCGTGACCCAGCTCAGGTCGCCGCGGAAGGTCGGCGGATTGAAATAGCGCACGAGACCGCGCGCGCTGATGAGCGGCTGCCAGAAATTCCGCGGCGTCCGGATCGAGCCGAACCAGTCGAGCAGCACGCGCACTTTCACGCCGTCCGCGGCGCGCGCCGCGAGCGCATCGCGGAATTTCCGTCCGGTCGCGTCCGGCTGGATGATGTAGTTCTCAAAGTAGATCGTGTGCTTCGCGCGGCGGATCGCCTCGAGCCACGCGGCGTAATTTTCCGCACCGTCGCGCAGGAGCCGCAGCGCATTCCCGCCCACGAGTGGCGAACCGGACGCGCGGGAGAACGCATTTTCAACGAGCAAATGCGGGGATTGCCGGGGACGGAGCGGGCCAGGCGTGATGTCCGGGGGCGTGTTCAAGGCCGGCACTTATGCTCGGGCAAAGTGCGCGGCTCAATCGTGAAGCACCACGCTCCCCGCGGAAGCCCCCGCGCGACCGCCGGTTCCGCGAGCCAAACCGGCATTTTCCTCGCCGGGAAAAACGTAAAAAAATGTGCGTCCCTTGCCCGATAGCTGCTTTCTCAAGCGAGACACAGCCACCTGCCCATGCTCGCCTACGGCACTCCCATTCCCTTTTCCAACCTCGCCAAGGAACCGTCCCCCGTCGCGTCCGGAGCCCCGTCCGACTTGCCGGGTTTCGAGACGCTTTTCGAGCGCGCGCCGCTTCCGATGTGGATTTGCAATGCGGACAACCTGCGCTTTCTCGCGGTCAATTTTTCGGCGCTGAAAACGTACGGCTGGTCGCGCGAGGAGTTCCTCGCGATGACGATGGACCGCATCCTGCCGCCGAAGGACGTGGCCGCATTTCTCGAGTACCGGCGGCAGGTCGAGTCACACGGGGCGGGGCTGAATCAAACGCAAAAGTGGCGGCACAAGACACGCAGCGGCGAAATCATCGCGGTGCAGACCTCGTGGCAAAACGTGCATTTTCACAGCCGCCGCGCGCTCCTCGTGACCATCCACGATCGCACCGAGCATCTGCGCGCGGAGGAGGAGAGCCGCGAGCTCGCGCATGTGCTGAGCCTCGCGGCGGACGCGATCATCGTCTGCAATCTCGACCGCGAAATCCGGTATTGGAACACCGGCGCGGAGCGCGTGTATGGCTGGAGCGCGGAGGCGGCGATCGGACGGAAGGTGGATGAGCTTTTGAAAATCGACATGGAGACGTGCCTCAAGTGCATGTCGGGACTTTTGGAAAAGGGCGACTGGAACGGGCAGATGACCCACCAGCGCCGCGAGGCTGGCGAGGTCATCGTGAACAGCCGCTGGACGCTCGGCTGCGATGATGAGACGCGGCAGCCGAAATCCGTCCTGCTGATCAATTCGGACATCACCGAGACGAAAAAACTCGAATCGCAATTTCTCCGCGCGCAGCGGCTCGAGAGCATCGGCACGCTCGCGAGCGGGATTGCGCACGACCTGAACAACATTCTTTCGCCCATCCTCATGGCCACCGGAATTCTGCGCGGATCCGTCAGCGCGGCGGATCGGCAGATGGTGGACATCATCGAGGGCAGCGCGGAACGCGGCGCGGGCATCGTGAAGCAGGTGCTCACCTTTGCGCGCGGTGTCGAGGGCGAGCGCGTACTGCTGCAGCCGAAGCATCTGCTCACCGAAATGGTGAAAGTGATGAACCAGACGTTTCCGAAAAACATCCATATCACGACGCACTTCGCGCAAGAATTGTGGACCGTGCAGGGCGACGCCACGCAGCTTCACCAAGTCCTGCTGAATCTCTGCGTAAATGCGCGCGACGCGATGTCGCCCGAGGGCGGCAAGCTCAAGGTCTCGTGCGAAAATGTGGACGTGGATCCGCAACTCGCGAGCATGAACGCGGGTGCGACGGTCGGCCCACATGTGTGCTTTTCCGTGGCGGACACCGGCAGCGGCATGACGCCCGAGGTGATGGAAAAAATCTTCAATCCGTTTTTCACGACGAAGGAGCAGGGCAAGGGCACCGGGCTCGGCCTCGCGACCGTCATCGGCATCGTGAAAGGCCACAAAGGCTTCCTCGCGCTGCAGAGCGAGGTCGGCATCGGGACCACGTTCAAATTTCACCTCCCCGCGAATCGCGAAATCCGCGACGAAGTGCAGCCGGAGGAAAGTATCGCGGATCTGACTGGCAACGGTGAACTCGTGCTCGTCGTGGACGACGAAGCGCCGATCCGCGAAGTGATCGTCGGCACACTCGAGGCGCACAATTACCGCTGCTACACCGCCGAGGATGGCACGGATGCGCTCGCGATGTACTTCGAGCGGCGCGGCGCGATTCACCTCGTCATCACCGATCTCCACATGGGCGAAATGGACGGCATCGGCCTCACGCGCGCGGTGCGAAAACTCACGCCGGAGGCAAAGGTGATCATCTCCAGCGGACACGTGAACAACGAAAACCAGACCATCCTCGCGGGACTCGGCGTGAAGCATTTTCTCGAGAAGCCCTACACCGCGGAGAAGCTGCTGCGCTGCGTGAAGGAGTGCCTCGCGCCGGTCGCAAAGACGGCGTAGGCGTCGCCGGAACACCGCCTTCCAGGCAGTGCGGTCCGCGGGCTTCCAGCCTGCGCAGCCTTCTCCCTGTAGGCTGGTAGCCCGCGGGCCGCACCGGCAAGGATGCCTGTGTTCCGCGAGGCAGACCCGCTACAGCTTGTTGAGCTGCTCGAGCAGTGCGGATTGCGTGAGACCGTCGGCGATCCAGTGGTCGCCGCGTTTGCGGAAAAGCACATACACCGGCACGCCCGCGCGCCCGGTTTTGCGCAGCGCGGCTTCGACATCCGGCGGCTGCTGCGTGTAGTCGGCTTTGATCGTCACGACGTGCTTCGCCTTCAGCGCGGCGATGACGGGCGCGGTGTTGAGGACCGTCGCCTCGAAGACCTTGCAGTTCAGGCACCACTTCGCGGTGAAATCCACAAAGACCGGCCGCTTTTGCTCCAGCGCCTGCCGGATGCGCGCGACGCTGAACGGCTCCCACGCGAGGCCGTCCGCGCCGCCTTCCACGGTGGCGGCGAGTGCGGGCGCGACGGCATTCATGCGGCCATGCACAAAGGCAAACCAGCCGGCAATCGCGAGTGCGAGCGACGCGGGCAGCGCCCAGCGCGACTCGTGATACGTGCCGAGCAGCCAGCACGCGACGCCGAGCGCGAGCAGGAAAAAGCACGCCTGCACGACCACATCCGTCGTCGGAAATGAGCCGAGCAGCCACACGGCCAGCGCGAGCATTACGAAGCCGAGCACCTGCTTGAAGCGCACCATCCACATGCCGGGCTTCGGCAAAAACTTCATCCACGCGGGCTGCCAGGTGAGCAAAAAATACGGCAGGGAAAGTCCCGTCGCGATCGCGGCGAACATCGCGAAAACCTGCGGCCCCGGCCGCGTGATCGCCGCGCCGATCACCGGGCCGACGAGCGGCGCGGTGCAGGAAGTGCCGAGCAGCGTCGTGAAAAGCCCGTGCATGAACGCGCCGCCTGCGCCCTCGTGCGACGAGAGTTCGCTGAGCTTCGACTCCGCGCCGCCAAGGGTGATTTCGAAAACGCCGAGCAGGTTGAGGCCGAAAATAAACACCACGCCGATCATCACCGTGAGCAGGATGGGATTGGAAAATTGCGCGCCCCAGCCGAACGATTTTCCAAACGACGCGAGCGCGACGATGAGCGTCGCGATGATCGCGAAGAACGCAAACACGCCCGCGCAAAACGCGAGGCCGAGCTTGAAAATGCGATCCCGTTCCTGCCCCGCCTGCTGCACGAAGCCGAAGATTTTCAGACTGATCACGGGCAGCACGCACGGCATGAGATTCAGCAGCAGCCCGCCGAGAAATCCCTGCAGGAGCAAAAACAAAAGCCCGCCGGACTGCTTGGATTTGTCACTCTTCTGAATGTCGTCGAACGGATCCCATCCGCCTGCATCCGCGACGGCGGACGCTTTTGTTTCGGGCTTCGGCGCAGGCGCAAGCGCGGTCGTTTCCGGCGCGGGCGCGGTGCTCGCGAGCATCCAGCCTTCGCGCGCGCCGCCGGGCTTTTGCACGACGAGCAGTCCGCTCCACGCGAGGTTCGCGGGAACTTTGTTGTCGAATGGAAACGTGAACACGCGCGTGCCGTCGCCCGCGGTTTCGTTCGTCAACTTTTTGCCAATCTCAAACGTGTCGCCAAAATCCTCCGGCGGCTGCGGGAAAAATTCCGCCTTGGTGTCCTGCGCGAGGCCGCGCACGCGGACGACGAGGGTCTTGTCCTTCGCCTCGTAGCTCACGTCCTTCGTCGGCGGCGCATCGGCCCGCGGGAGTTGCGCGAGCCACTTGGAAAAAAGCTCCGTGTTCGCGGGCTTCGCCGCGCCCGCGTTCAGCTTCGCCGCGAGTGCGGCGTCTGCCGGGATGCACTTCACATTGAGCGAGAGTTCGCCATCGCCCGCGATGCAAGTCTCCTCGCAAACTTGCCATCGGAGCTTCGCGCCGAGGCGCACCTCGACTGCGGGCAGTTTGGCAGGCGGCGTGATTTTCACGATGAACATCACCTCATGCTCGTAGGCGAAAAGCGCCTGCCCGTTCGGGTCGGTCACGAGCGTCGGCAGCGGGAACCCGATCGGCCCGGCCTGCCAGCCCTCGGGCAATTCCCATTCGATGCCGAAGGGGAAACTCGGCGCGCCGCCGAACTGCCAGTACGTGTGCCAGTGCGGGGCGATTTTGAAATGCACGCCGACGTGAAACGGCCTGCCGGCCTCGACCGCCGCGGTGTCCGCGAGGAGCGCGCGCTCGGTGATTTGGATTCCCTTTGGCCCCGGTTGCGCGGCGCACGGCGCGACGAAAAATGCCGGGAGCGCGAGGGCGAGGAGGAGGCGGACGAGAAGTCGGATGGTCATGATGCGAGGAATGGGGAGCGAAAGAATGCACCGGAAGGGCGTCTTGGGAAACGGTGAAACCGGGGCGCGCGGAGGCGGGGAAACGCAAGTGCTAATTTTTTCGCACCTCGGGATTTTCGCCGAACCGATCGGTCGCGCGGCGCTCGCGTTTCGTCGGGCGGCCCGTGCCCGGCAGTCGGAACATCGGGGGGAGCAAATTGGGTTCGGGACGGCGCGCGTACTCCTCGGGCGGCGTGAGGTCTTCGGCAAACTGCGCGATGAGCTTTGCGCCCACGCGCGACGGCGGATCCGCGAGACAGCGCACGGTGCGCGTCATGATGCCGACGCGCGCCTCGACGATGTCGCCGGGGCGCACCTCGCGCGCGGGCTTGCAGGGCTCGCCGCTGATGTGGACGCGACTCGCCTTGATGGCGGCAGCCGCGAGCGTGCGCGTCTTGAAAACGCGGACGGCCCAGAGCCATTGATCCAAACGCATGGCCGCGTGGATGCACGAAAAGCGGCGTGTTGAAAACCGCAGATGCCGGCGCGGCGAAAACCCGCGTCGCGCTCTTCCGCGCGCGCCAACCTCACTCGTCCGGCAGTCCGCCTGTGGAAAAGCTCAGCCAGAGCGTGAGCAGTTCCGGCCCGGCGAAGAGCCACAGCAGCGCGCCAAGCGAGAGATACGGGCCGAAGGGAATTTTCGCCGACCACTCGCGATGACGCAGGAGGATCGAAAATCCGCCGACGAGCGCGCCAATGACGGACGCCGCCATCACCGTGAAAAGGATCGCCTTCCACCCGAGGAACGCGCCGATGCACGCCATGAATTTCACGTCGCCGAAACCCATCGCGTCGCGCTGGAAAGAAATCCGCCGCACGCTGCCGGTGAACGTCTTCACGCTGTTCAGATCGTGCGGCGCGCCGGCCACTTCGAGCCGTTCGTACTGCGAGCGCACCTCGATGTTTTCGTGCGTCGTGCCGTCGAGTTCGAGACGCGCGCAGTCCATCACCATCCAGTCTTTTTCCGTCGAGAAAAGCTCATCCCACCACATGTCTTCGGTGCCGATGGTGAACTTCGCGCGCTCACCTTCGAGCTTCCACACGAAGGGCCGCGGCTCGTCCCATTGCAGCGTCTTTTTTCCGAACGCCAGCTTGCCGAGCACGCTCACGATCCACAGCAGGCCGAAGCCCGCCGCCGCGCCGATGAGCGACATGGTGAGACCCCAGAGGTGGCTCGACTTATCGTGGAGAAAGGTGAGCACCGGGAGAAAATTTTCGCCAAATCCCGCGTCGCCGATTTTATCCTGCAGCACCGGGATCGCCGTGCTGAAAATTACGCCCGCGACCGCGCCGCCGAGGGTGATTTCATCCGGGATGATGTAGTGCTCGAAATCAATGAACGTCGCGACCACGAGCAGCGCGATGAAGGTGAACAGCGGCAGCACCATCACCCACGAGCCGTCGAGTTCCGCGACCGCGGAATGCGTCACGCGCCACCACGCGCCGAGGAAGAGCACGCCGGTGAGCAGTTCGACCAGCAGATAGCGCGCGGCGATGGGCGCGCCGCAGTTGGCGCATTTCCCGCGCTGCACGATCCAGGTGATGAGCGGCAGATTCGCATACCACGGGATTTGATATTTGCAGTGCGGGCAGAACGAGCGGCGCGGCTGATTCACCGAGATGCCGAGCGGCATCCGGTAGATGCACACATTCAGGAATGACCCGATGCTCGCGCCGAGCACGAAGGCGAAGGTCGCGAAGAGGATGCGGTAAATTTCCTGGGCGGGCATGGGTGGGGCGGCATCGCGAACGATGCCGGCGGAGCAAAAGCAGCACGCGGGCCAAGGTCAACGCTGACGCGGCATTTGGGCGTGATTGCTCGACGGCATTCCGGGCTGTGACGGGCGACTGGTGAATAGTGACTGGTCGTTGCACGCCATCCGCAACCAAGTCACCAGTCACCAGTCACCAGTCACCAGTCACCGCCGCAAAGCACGCTGCGCTCACTGCCGCTACCGCGCCCCCAGAAACTCCAGCATCGCCGGCCCGGCCGTCTTGTCGTCGCGGCTGAGCGTGAGCACGATCCGTGTGTGGCTTTCGCCGGGGACGACCACGACCCGGTTGCGCACGCCGCGGCGGTCCAGGACATCGTGAAAATGCTGCGCCTGCCGCCGGAGCGCCGCGCTGTCGCCCTCCGCGTAGAGGATGAGAAAAGGCGGCGCGTCCTTCGTCACGAAAGTTACCGGCGACGCCGTGCGCATCCATGCGGGATTCTTGCCGCCCTCGTCGAAAAGCTTCTCGTAGTACGCCACGCGATTGCCGAGCCGGTAGGTTTCCTCGTCCGCCATGTCGAGTCCGGCCCCACTCACGCAGATCACGCCCGCGAGCCGCGGCACGCCGTGCCGCGCCGCCACCTCGCGATTCAGCGCGACGAACGACGCGAGATGCCCCCCCGCGGAAGGCCCCCCCCGGAAAATGCGCGCCGGCTCGCCGCCATCGGATGCGAGGTGATTGTTCACCCACGCCACCGCATCCGCCACATCGGCGACCTGCTGCCGCCACGTCACCTCCGGCTGCAGGCGGTAATTGATCACCGCCACGCCGATGCCGTGCGCGGCGAAAAAGCGGCCGATATTCCCGTACACATCCTCGCCGCCGATGCGCAGCGCCTTGTCGCCATTTTCCCAGCCGCCGCCGTACACAAAGACGAGCACCGGCCACGACTTCGCGGCAGGCAGGAAAAGATCCAGCCGGTGTTTCAGATTCGCCGAGCCAGGAAAGTAGGAAAGGTCGCGCCGCACCTGCGACGCCGGCAGCGGCGCCTTTTTGTAGAGGAAACTCATCCCCACCCGCTCGACCGCCGCACAGCCGCCGAACATCGTGAGGCCGAGGAGCAGGATGAATTTCATGAGCACCGCGTGAATCGCGGCGACCGTGCGGAGTGGTTGTGAAGGTTCGGCCGCCCGCGAGCCAAGCGCCCGCCTTCACGCAGCGCCCGCTCAGCCGCAATCGCCATTTGTCGAACGCCATCCGTCCTTTGCCGAACAACAACCGCCGTCCGGCTAACAACAACCGCCGTCCGGCTAACAACAATCGCCGTCCGGCTGACGGCATTCGCCGTCCGGTGAACACTTTTCCCCATCCGGCAACCGGATTGGCACGGATGCCAAGGGGCCGTTCAAAAATACAAATCACTTATTTGTCGGCATTTACCACTGAATCGGCTGCGCAGCCTCTCCGACCGGAAAAAAACGACACCCATCGAGCCGGACTCACGGTGAAAAATTGCCGCT
>JBBQJR010000103.1:0-9395 GCA_038326125.1 Chthoniobacterales bacterium | reverse complement strand
ATCACGCCGCTCTGCTTCACCGCGCCGCCCGCATACACGATGTAGCCGCTCGTGCCGCCGCCGATGTCCACCATGATCGCGCCGGTGGATTTTTGCGTGCCGTCGAGCACCGCCTGCGCCGCAGCGTACGGCGTGAAGACGATGTCCTCGATCTCGATGTCGAGATCGCAGAGGCACTGGATGCTGTTCTTCACGCGGTTCGCGACGCCGTGGATGATGTGAAAGTCCGCCTCAAGCTTGTGCCCGTGCATGCCGACGGGGTTCAAAATCCCGTCCTGCCCGTCCACGTAGTAGTGCTGGAGGATGGTGTGCAAAAACATGTTCTGCGACGGAATCGGCGCGGTGCGCGCGGCCTCCTGCACGCGCGAGAAATCGCCCTCGTCCACCTTCTCACGATCCTCGGGCAGCGTGAACGAGCCGCGGTTGTTGAAGCTCTGGATGTGCGCGCCGGTGATGCCGAGATAGACGTTCTTGATCATCACGTCGCTCTTCTCCTCCGCGTCCGCCAGCGCCTCGCGGATGCACTTGCCGCAATTCTCGATGTCCACGATCTCGCCCTTGCGCACGCCGCGCGATGGCGCCTCGCCGACGCCGAGAATCTGGATGGTGCCGTCGCCTTTCAACTCGGCGGAAACGGCGCACACCTTCGAGGTGCCGATTTCGAGTCCGACGACGATGCGGTCCCGGGCCATCAGGCGGTGTGGAAGCGTTTCAGGATGCCGTTGCCTTCCTTTTTCGGCGGCTCCTTCGGTTTCACGGCAGGCTTGGCTTTGTCCTTCGCAGGAATCGTGTTGCCGCCGGGCTTCGCCTTCACGTTCACGGCGCGCGCGGCCGGGATCGGTTCGGCCGCGTCGTCACTTTCCGCCGGCACCGGCTGCATGAAAGTGACGGGGATATTCCGCAGCGGGATCAAATTGATCGTCTGGATTTCCTGCCCGATCAGCGCCGCCTCGCCGCGCACCGCGTCGAGCCGCTCGAGCTGTCCCGCGATGTCGTCGAGCGCAAAGGTGAGCTGCGCGCGCTTCTGATCCGTCGCGACCACGCAGTACGCTTTCGACACATCGATCGACATCACCTTGAAAGTCCCCGTCTCGCGCGTGCGCCTGAGCAGTTCCAGCGCGGCGAGCACCTCCGCCTTGCGGATTGGTTTGCCGGGCTCGAGGTCCTCCGTCTGCACGCCGCTGATGATCGGCAGCGCGCGGATTTCGTGCGGAATATTTCGCGGCTGAAAGACGAGCCCGCGCGCATCGAGCAAATGCGTCGGCTCCGCACTGCCGGATTTTTCGCCGGACGCCGCGAGCCACGCGGTCGGCTTGCGCTCCTTCACGGAGATCTCGATCCGGTTCGGCAGATAGCGCGCGACCTCCGCGTTTTCCACCTGCGGCATCGCCCGCAGTGCTTCGCCGATCGCCGTCGTGCTGTAGGAAAAAATGTTCGCGCCTTCCTTCAGCTTCGCGACCGCGAACGCCTGCTCGCGCGTGAGCGTCCCGTCCGTGCTGAACGAAATGTCGCGCAAGGCGTAGTCGGGATTTTGCCAGAAAAATTTCCGCCAGCCCGTTGTCGCGCCGAAGTAAATTCCCGCCACAATCGCGGCGAGCGAAAGCACTTTCACCAGCCGCCAGAGCGAGCCGCGAAAGGCGACCCAACGCTCGTTGGTCCCGCGCTTCACGACGCCCTCGACGAAGTATTGCTTCCTCCGTTCGCGATTGGAGGTCATGCGGTGATTGGCTGGGCGGCGGCGTTTCATGGGCTAAGTGGGACGGGCGGCGAGCGAGAGCTCGATGATGCGGCGGCAAAGTTCGGCGTAGCTGATGCCGATCGCCGAGGCGGCTTCGGGCAGCAGCGACACCGGCGTCATGCCGGGGATGGTATTCACTTCGAGCACAAACGGCAGGCCTGTGTCGGTGAGGAGAATGTCCACGCGCGAATAGACTGCAAGATCGAGTGCGCGGTGCGCGGCGAGCGCGGTGTCCTGCACGAGCTTCGTCGTCGCGGCGTCGAGCGGTGCGGGGCAGAGGTGATCCGCACCCGCGGCGTTCGGGTTCAGAAAAGGATACTTGTTGTCGAAATTGTAGAAGTCCTTGTGCGGCCGGATCTCGATCACCGGCAGCGCGAGATCGCCCACGATGCCCACGGTCAGTTCGCGCCCCGCGATGAATTCTTCGACGAGCAATTCGCCGCCAAATTTCCACGCCTGCTCCAGCGACGACGCAAGTTCGTCGGCGGTTTTCACGATGAAAACGCCCACGCTGCTGCCCTCCTTCGGTGCCTTGATCACGAGCGGCAGAGGCAGCGTCGGCGCGGCGCCATCGCGGATGATTTCCGATTTCGCCGTCGGCACGCTGCGCTCAACGAAGCGCCGCTTCGAGGCAATCTTGTCAATCGCGAGTTCCGACGCGCGCACGCCCTCGCCCGTGTACGGAATGCCGCGCGCCTCGAGAATGCGCTGCACCTGCCCGTCCTCGCCGAACGTCCCGTGGATGACATTGAACGCGACGCGCACTCCGGCGGGCACGCTAAAATCTGAGCCCGCGACATCCACGGGGACGACCTTCGCGCCGAGCGAGCGCAGCGCCTCCACGACGCCCTCGCCGGATTTCAGCGAGACTTTGCGTTCCGAGCCCGGCCCGCCCATGAGGACGGCGATCGGCATTTCTGTGAGATCAAGCGGCATGGAATTGGTGTGCGTTTTCATCGCGTGGAATACGCTGCACTGGCGCGATTCCTTTCATGAAAACATGGAAAATTTCAGACATAAACGGGTTCGTCCTGTCCAACGATTTGGACTTCGGTGTGCAATTCGATTTTTCGCACCGCCCGCGCGCGCTCCTGGATCTGCGCGATGAGTTCGAGCACCTCGCGCGCACTCGCGCCGCCTTCGTTCACGATGAAGTTGCCATGAATTTCCGACACGCGCGCCCCGCCGACGCGCGTGCCTTTCAGCCCGAGTTCATCAATCAGTTTTCCCGCGGGAGTCGTTCCGGGATTTTTGAAAATGCAGCCTGCGCTCGATTCTTTCGGCTGGCTCGTGCGGCGCTTTTGCTGGCTCGCGTCGAGACGCGCGGCGATGTCGCCAGCGTCCGCCGGTTCGCCGCGAAAGGTCGCGCTCACCGCATAGTTCGTCGCCAGCGCGGGCACGTCGCGGTAGCGCACTTCGAGTTCGCCTGGCGTGCGCGTGTGAAATTCGCCATTCGCATCCACGAAGCGCACGCTCACGACTTGGCGGAACGTCTCGCCGCCCATCGCGCCCGCATTCATCCGCAACGCGCCGCCGACATTTCCCGGAATGCCCTCGAACCATTCAAAGCCACCGATCTGCGCGTCGCGCGCCGCCAGCGCGAGTTCCCGCTGCTTCACGCCCACGCCCGCACTGATGTGCGTCCCCTGCACCGAAAGCCGCTTGAATTCTCCGCGCGTCAGTCGTGCCACGACGCCGCGGATGCCGCCGTCACGCACGAGCAAATTCGAGCCGCGGCCCATGACAAACAGCGGGATGCTGCGCTCCGTCGTGAACCGCACGAGTCGCGCGAAACCTTCCTCCGTCTCGGGCTCCGCCCAAAATTGCGCCGGTCCGCCGACGCGCATCGTCGTGTGTTTGGAGAGCGGTTCGTAAAGTCGCGTCACGCCCGGCCCCATCACGTCGCTCACATTTTCCAGCACCGCGATGTCACGCGCGAGCACGCTGCCCTGCTCGTGAATGTTGCCCGCACCGAGCGAAAGGACGAGGTCGCCCGGCTCAAGCATGCGCCCGATGTCATACGCGATTTGACGGCGGTTCGGTTGAAAGCTCACGCCCTCCTGCGCCGTGTGCTGCGCGATCGAATCCGCGATCGTCTGTCCGCTCACGCCGGGAATCGGCGGTTCGCTCGCAGCGTAAATGTCCGCCAGAATGAGCACGTCCGTGTCCTCGAAGGCGCGCCCGAAGTCATCGCGCAGCGCCTGCGTGCGCGTGTAGCGGTGCGGCTGGAACATCGTGAGGATGCGCTTCCGCCCCGTGCCGCGCGCGGTCGCGAGCGTCGCGCGGATCTCGCTCGGATGATGCCCGTAGTCGTCCACGACCATGAACTTTTCCGAGCGGTGCTTGATCTCAAATCGCCGCCGCGCACCGCGAAACGATTCCAGTGCCGCCGCGATTTTGGAAAAGGGCACGCCGAGTTCCGTGGCGAGCGCGATCACGCTCGTCGCGTTGCTCACATTGTGCCGGCCGGGAACATTCAGCGTCACCGCGCCGAGCGGCTCGCCGTGCCGCGTCGCGAGAAAATGCGACTGGAAATCCTTCGCGTGGACATCCTCGAACCGATAGTCGGCGCCCGGCGCCGCACCGTACGAAATGGCGCGCGCGTGCGCCCCGCAGATGCGCGCCGCGTGCTTGTCGTCGGCACAGAAAAACACGCTGCCCGCCGTCTGGCTCAGCAGTTGCGCGAAGACGCGCTCGATGTGCGCGAGGTCCGCGTAAAAATCCAGGTGCTCCTCCTCGATGTTCAAAACGACCGCGTGCTCGGGGTGGTAGTTCACGATCGTGCCGTCGCTCTCATCCGCCTCCGCGACGAACCACTCGCCCGCATCCCACAGCGCATTCGTGCCCAAAATCGGAATCTCCGCGCCGACATAATGCGACGGCTGCAGACCCGCCGCGCGCAGCACGTGCGCCGCCATCGCGCTCGTCGTCGTTTTCCCGTGCATCCCTGCGACGACGATGCCTTTTTTCTGACGCATGATCGCCGCGAGCGCATCCGCGCGTCGCACCATCGGCACGCCGAGTTGCGTCGCGCGCTCGTGGTCGGGATGCGAGGGTTTGATCGCGGAGGAAAAAATCACGAGGTCGGCGTCGCGCACTTTTTCGGGATTGGCCGGCGAGGAAAAATCGAGCCCGAGCGTCTGCAAGCGCGCCGTCTCCTCGGTCGCCGCCTTGTCGCTGCCGCTCACGCGATGCGCGAGCGCGAGGCACAGTCCCGCAATGCCGCTCATGCCGGAGCCGGCGACGCCAATCAGATGGATTCGGCGTCCGCCCCCGGTGAGAAATTTTGCCAGCTGCGCGCCGTCCATTTCAGCGACCGTGCCCTCCCTTGCTGCGCGAGGCGCGCAGGGTGAAAAAGATGATCGCGACGAAGGCGACGATGGTCCAGTGCCAGATGCTATCGGCGGTGCTTTCGCGAATTCGCAGCTCGAGAAATTCCGCGTGGAGCGAATGCGTCGCGGTGAAAATGAGCGCGAGGGTGAGGGCGATGCGAGCGGGTGTTTTCATCGGTAGTTTCACAGTTTGGGTGTGCGGGACTGGAGGACGACATCGGCGACATGCTGCGCGGCGTTGTCCGGCGCGAGCGCGTGGCTTTTCCGCGACATCTCCGCGAGGCGCTCGGGCGATCCGATCAGCGCGCTGATTTTTTCCGAAAGGTTTTCCGGCGTCGCATCGCTTTCTTTCAACAGCAGGCCGGCACCCGCGTTTTCAAAAATGCGCGCGTTCGCCGTTTGGTGATCGTCCGCAGCATGCGGGTAAGGGACGAGGATCGCGGGCAGGCCGAAGTGCGAAAGTTCCGCAAGACTCGCCGCTCCGCTGCGCGCAATCGCGAGGTCCGCCGCGCGGTACGCCTCCTCCATGCGATGATGAAACGCCGCGACGGAAGCCGGCACATTCTCCCGCGCGTACATCGCATGCATGGCCTGCTCATCCGCGGCTCCCGCGAGGTGAATCGCCTGCCAGTTCTGCGCTTTGAGTTTCGGCACCGCATTGGCGATCGCGGCGTTGATTCCGTGCGCGCCCTGGCTGCCGCCCATCACGAGCACCGTCGTTTTTCCGGGCTGCAATCCGAAGGCCGCGAGCGCCGCCGTTTTATCCACGGGTCGCGTGAGTGCGGAGCGGAGCGGCGTGCCCGTCACGTCGCATTCCGCATTCGGAAAATGGCGGGCACATTCCGCGAAGCCGAGCAGCACCTTCGTGACGAAACGCGCATTCAACCGGTTCGCGCGTCCGGGGATCGCGTTCGATTCATGCACGAAAGTCGGCACTCTGCGCGAGCGCCCCGCGAGAATGGGCGCGGTGGAAGTGAAGCCGCCCATGCCGAGCACCGCGGCGGGATGCCACTCGCGAAACAGCGCCTGGCACGTGCGCAACCCTTTCCAAAACCGCAGCGCGAAACCAAAGATCGCCGGGGAAAAAAGTTTCGGTAGCGCGATGCCCGCGAGGCGTTCGATCCGAAATTCCGTGCGCCCCTCCGTCGCAATGGCGTCAATGTCCTTTTCGGAAATCAGCAGCATCACCTCGTGGCCGCGCGCGAGCAGGACTTCGCCGACGGCGAGGCCGGGAAAGAGATGCCCGCCAGTTCCTCCGGCTGCGATGACGAATCTCATGGTTAGATTCTCGGGGTTTTGCGTTTGCGAAATTTCACATCGAAGCGCAGCCCCTCGGGATCGGGACGCTCGCCGAAACCGCGCCGGTAAATGCTCACGAGGATGCCGACGCTCACGAGACAGAACGCGAGACTCGAGCCGCCATAGCTGATGAACGGGAGCGGCAGCCCCTTGTTCGGCAGCAGCATCGTGGTGACGCCGATATTCATCGCGGCCTGCAGCGCAATCAGGATCACGATGCCCACGCCGAGCAGACGCCCGAAGCGGTCGCTCGCGCGCATCGCGATCACGGTGCCGCTCACGAGCACGACGAGGAAGCAAAGCACCACGGTGAGCGTGCAGCAGAGGCCGAGTTCCTCGCCCGCTTCGGGCAAAATGAAATCGGTGTGTGCGAAGGGGAGATAGGAAAATTTTTCGCGGCCATTGCCGAGGCCGAGGCCGAAAATCCCGCCCGAGCCAAAGGCCGTGAGCCCGCGCACCTGCTGATACGCTTCCGTGGGATACTGATCCGGATTGATGAACGCGAGCAGTCGCCCGGTGCGCTGCGGCATGAGGCGGATGGCCAGCGCCAGCGCGCTCCCGCCGCCGACGGCGAGCAGGGCGAGGTACGGCAGTCGCGTGCCGGCGATGAACATCACCATGAGCGTCGTGCAAAGGATCAGCGTGGACGTTCCGAGGTCCACTTCACGCGCGATGAGCGCGACGATGAGGAGCACGACGCCGAGCGGATAGGCGAAGCCGCGGAGAAATTCGCGCGGCTGCGTCTCCTTGCGCGCATACCACCACGCGATCGTGATGAGCACCGCGAGCTTCGCAAATTCCGAGGGCTGCAGCGTGAGCCCCTTCACGCCGATCCAGCGGAAGGCGCCGTTGATTTTTTTTCCACCGGTTGCGGGGAAAAGGCAGCAGGTGAGCAGCACCGCGGCGCAGACGTAAAAGAGCCACCACCGCTTTTCCATCCAGCGGTAATCCACGAGCGCCGCGCCCACGCACAGCACGACACCGATGACGAGCCACACGAGCTGGTGCGAGAGGTAGTAGGTCGGGTCGCCCTTGTTGTCCTGCGCGTAGGCGCCCGTGCTCGTGAGCATCACGATGCCGATCGTCGTGAGCACGGCGACCGCGATCACGAGGAGGAAGACATTGATGAAAACGAAGCGCTGGTGCATCGCGGGATCGCGCTAGCCTTTTTTCGCGGGGATTTTCAGCTCCTGGCCGACCTGGATTTTTTTTGGGTCCCTGACGTTGTTCACCTTCATCAGTTCGTCGTACGAGCACCCGAGTTCGCGCGCGATCTTCAGCGGCGAATCGCCCTTGCGCACAGTGTAGGTTTTTCCTGCCGCAGGCGCGCTCCTCAGCGTGCCCGTCGCCGCGGATTTGACTTCTGTCGCCGCGGAAAGTTTCGGCGCGGGTTTCTGCACGGGAATCGTGAGCGACTGCCCGGGACGAATGTCGTCCGCGTTCTTCAGTTTGTTCAGCGACACAAATTCCGGGACGCTCGCGCTGTAGGCAAAGGCGATCTTCTTCAGCGTCTCGCCGTCCTTCACCATGTGTACGGTGTGCGATGCGACCGGCGCAGTTTTCGCGGATTCATGCGGCGCAGCCTGCGGCGGCGTCACGGTCGCGAGCATGGCTGCGGGAGCCGGCGCAGGCGCTTTGGCGAGCGCAGCCTTGGCGACCGACGGTTTCGCGGCGGCCGGTTTCATCGCGGTCGGCGCGGACTTTTCCGGCGGTGCATTGCGGAGGCGGCTTTCCTTGATCCGCGCAAAGGCGAACACGCCCACCACGGCGATGATGTGGAGGAAAAGCACGACGATGAACGCGCCCGAGAGGCGGTTCGCGCCGTCATCATCATCGTGCGAGGTCGCCGTCGCGGACGGCGCGGCGGTAGCCTTGTACGTCCGGCTGCGAACGAAGAAGCGGCGGAGTTTTTGCATGGGATTTTTCATGACTGGGATGGTTTTGGAGTGAGTGAGTGGACGAGCTGGCGAAACTGGTTCCCGCGATCGGCGTAGTTGCGGAACATGTCGAACGACGACGTGCCGGGACTGAAAAGCACGAGGTCGCCGGCGCGCGCATTCGACTGCGCGATCTGCACGGCGCGCTCCAGCGAGCGGCCGGCATTGCGGCACGGGAGCTTCGCGCTCCACAGCGTTTCGATGCGCGCGGCCATGTCGCCGAGCAGCACCGCGCAGCGGCATTTCCGTGCGACGAGATCGGCGACACTGTCAAACTCGAAGCCCTTGTCCTTCCCCCCGGCGATGAGCACGACCGGGCGCGTCTCGCCATCGAGCGCCTTTTCGAGCGAATCGAGATTCGTGGCCTTCGAGTCATTCACGTAGTCCACGCCGTCGAGCGTGCGGACGAATTCGCAGCGGTGCGGCAGCGCGGTGTACGCGCGGAGCGGCGCGAGCATTTCGGAAAAGGCGAGGCCCATCGCGTGGCCGGTCGCGAGCGCAGCCATCAGATTTTCCGCGTTGTGCGAACCGCGCAAATTGGTCGTGCTCACGTCGAGGATTTGCTCCCCGCGAAAATGGATCACGTTCCCGCAAAGCTCGAAATCGCCACCGTTTTCGTAAGCGCTGAACGTGAGGCGCCGCGCTTTCAGCGGCGGAAGCTTGTCGCGCAAATTCACCACGGCCCAATCGTCGGTAGTCTGATTTTCGAAGACGCGCACTTTCGCCTCGTAGTACGCGGCGAGCGACGGATAGCGGTCGAGGTGGTCGGGTGCGAAGCCGAGCCACACCGCGACCTTCGGGCGGAAGGTGCGGATTTCCTCGAGCTGAAAACTGCTCACCTCGACGGTCATCACGTCCAGCACGCGGCCCTCGCGGACTTTCGCGGAAAACGCCGGCCCGATGTTGCCGCAGGCGACTGTTTTCACGCCGCATCCGAGGAGGATTTTTTCGATGAGTTGCGTCGTCGTCGTCTTGCCGTTCGTGCCGGTGATCGCGATGACGGGCCGGCCGCAAAGCACGTAGGCGAGTTCGAGTTCCCCGATCATCGGGATGGAGCGCGCGCGAATATTTTTCACGAGCGCACTCGCC
>JBBQJR010000102.1:0-9409 GCA_038326125.1 Chthoniobacterales bacterium | reverse complement strand
TCATCTTCCTCTACATGGACGGCGGACCGTCGCAGGTGGACACGTTCGACCCGAAGCCGCGGCTGACGGCGGAGGACGGGAAGCCGTTCGGGATGAAGATGGAGGCGACGCAGTTTAACAACAACGGCAGCACGCTCGGCTCGCCGTGGAAGTTCCGGCAGTACGGGCAATGCGGCGCGCCGGTGAGCGAGCTGTTTCCGCACGTCGCGGAGTGCGTGGACGACCTCGCGATCGTGCGCTCGATGACGAGCGAATTTTCCGAGCACACGAACGCGAATTATTTCCTGCACACCGGCAGCGGGCTGCAGGGGCGGCCGAGCATGGGCGCGTGGGCGGGCTACGGGCTCGGCAGCGAGAATGCGGACCTGCCGGGCTTCATCGTGCTGAACGGCGGGCTCATCCCGCCGGGCGGGCTGGATAATTTCAACAGCGGCTTCCTGCCCGCGACGTATCAGGGCTCGATTTTCAAGGCGGGCGCGAATGCCGTGGCGAACGTCACCCCGACCGAGGCGAGCGCGGAACTGCAGAACCGCAAGCTCGCGCTCATGCGGAAGCTGGATCGCGGAGTCGTCTCGCGCTTCGGAAAAATGGACGCGCTGGAAAGTGCGATCGGCAATTACGAGCTCGCGTATCGCATGCAGTCCGCCGTGCCGGAACTCATGGACATGCAGGGCGAGACCGACGCGACGAAGGAACTCTACGGACTCAATGCGCCCCTGCCGCAGACGAAGACCTTCGGCGCGCAGTGCCTGCTTGCGCGTCGGCTCGTCGAGCGCGGCGTGCGTTTCATCGAACTCACTTGTCCGAACGGCGCGGGCGACCGTTGGGACCAGCACGGCAATCTCAAGGAAGGCCACGAGAAGAATGCGCGCTTTGTGGATCAAGGAATCGCGGGGCTGCTGAAGGATCTCAAGTCGCGCGGATTGCTCGACAGCACGCTGGTCGTGTGGGGCGGCGAGTTTGGCCGCACGCCATTTGCACAGGGAAAAAATGGGCGCGATCACAATCCGTTCGGCTTCACCATGTGGCTTGCGGGCGGCGGCGTGAAAGGCGGCGTGACCTTCGGCGCGACGGACGACTACGGCTACAAGGCCGTGGAGGACAAGGTGAGCATCCACGATCTCCACGCGACGATGCTGCACCTGCTCGGCATCGATCACACGAAGCTCACCTTCCGTTTCAGCGGCCGCGACATGCGGCTCACGGATGTGTATGGCGAGGTCGTGAAGGACATCCTCGCGTGAAGCTCGCGCATCCGGCGCTCGTGGAGCTTTTGCAGCGGGCCTACTCGGCGGAGCGCGCGGCCGCGTTTGCCTACATCGGCCACGCGGGCTCGCTGAAGGCTCCCGAGGCAAAGGCGGCGGTGAAACAAATCGAGGATGACGAGTGGAAGCATCGCGAAAACATCCTCGGGCTGATGCAGCGGTACGGCGTGCCGGTGTCGCGCTGGTGCGAGGTGCGGTTTTGGATCATTGGGAAAATCATCTCGGCGGGCTGCCATGTGATCGGGCGCTTCATGCCGTTCTTTTTCGCGGGGAAACTCGAGAGCGGGAATGTGTGCGAGTACTTCGTGATGATGCGGCACTTTCACTCGCTCGGCATCCGCGAGCACGACGCGATGCTCTACGAGATGGGGATGAAGGAGAAGGAGCACGAGGTGTATTTCCTCGATCAGATCAGGGCGAGCGGGCTGCTGCCGCTGTTTGAACGGCTCTTCGCGTGGGGCGCAAAAAAGAGCGCGAACGACGTGGATCTGGAGGCGAAGCGGCCGGTGGGAGAGTCGGACGGCTATTGCAAAAACTACAGCGCGCGCAGCGAAGCCGGCGAGCCGGGCCGAGGGCAGCGGAGGGATTGATCGCGGCTTGGCTGCTGGCGTTCAGCACGGGGTGTCGTGTATCCCTTCTCCCCGCCCCATGAAAACTCCCCTCGCGCTCGTCGCATTCCTCGCGTCCATTTTCACCGCGCACGCGGCACCCGATGCAAAAAAACCGAACATCGTCGTCTTCCTCGTGGACGACGTGGGCTTCTCGGACATCGGCTGCTACGGCAGCGAAATCCCGACGCCGAATCTCGACAAGCTCGCGGCGGAAGGCGTGCGCTTCACGCAATTTTACAACACCGCGCGATGCAGCACGACGCGCGCGTCGCTCATCACGGGGCTGTATCCGCATCAGGCGGGCATGGGTTGGCTCGATGGAAAAGTGGAACCGCAGTCGAAGGGCTTCCACGGAAAATTGCTCCCGCGCTGCGTGACGATCGCCGAGGTGCTGCGCGATGCGGGCTATTTCACCGCGATGACGGGCAAGTGGCACATGGGCCAGCAAAACGGCACGCCGCCGTGGGAGCGCGGCTTCATGCGCTCGCTGAATTCGATTCTCGGCGAGGTGTATTTTCCGCACGAGGACGACAAGCCGGTGACGAAAAATCTCTACCTGAACGGCCGCGAAATCCCGAAGGACTCGCCGGAGATCGCCATCGGCGGAAACCGCGAATGGTATTCCACCGACCTCTTCACCGACTGGGGACTGAAGTTCATTGACGAGGCGCGCGCGGAAAAGAAGCCGTTCTTCCTCTACCTCGCGCAGGGTGCCGCGCATTTCCCGCTGCGTGCGCCGGCCGAGGTGATCGCGAAGTATCGCGGAAAATACATGGCGGGCTGGGACAAGCTTCGCGAGCAGCGCTACGAAAAGCAGAAGCAGCTTGGCATCATCGATCCGAAGTGGCCGCTCACACCGCGCCCGCCGGAGTCGCCCGCGTGGGATTCACGCGAGCCGGATCGACAGGATCGCTTTGATCAAATGATGGCCGTGTATGCCGCGATGATCGATCGCATTGATGCCTCGATGGGCAAGCTCGTCGCCGGTCTGCGCGAGCGCGGTGAACTCGACAACACACTCATCCTTTTCCTCAGCGACAACGGCGGCAATGCCGAGGGCGGTCCGCAGGGAAAAACCGACGGTCCCGGCGCGATCGGCAGCCCGCACAGCTACGTGATGCTCGGGATGAATTGGGCGACGCTCTGCAACACGCCGTTCTCGCGCTACAAGCACTTCACGCACGAGGGCGGCGTGAGCACGCCGCTCATCGCGCACTGGCCGGCGGGCATCGCAGGTTCGCGCAATGGCTCGCTTGAAAAACAGCCGGGGCATCTCGTGGACATCATGGCGACGTGCGTGGACTTGGGCGGCGCGAAATATCCTGCGGAGTTCAAAGGCAACAAAATCGAGCCGCTGCAGGGAGTGAGTTTGCGTCCGGGCTTTAACGGAAAAGCACTCGGCCGAACCGAGCCGATTTTCTGGGAGCACGAGGGCAACAAGGCGGTGCGCGAGGGCAAATGGAAACTCGTGCTGCGCCACAAACTCGCGTGGCAGCTGTTCGACATGGAGGCCGATCGCACCGAACAAAATGACTTGAGCAAGGAGCATCCCGAAATCGTTTCCCGCCTCGAATCCGCGTGGACCGGCTGGGCGCTGCGCACTTACGTGGACGACTGGAACGGCCCCGATCACACTGATTGGGGAGCGGACATCAAGCGCGCGGCGGATTGATATTTTTCGGCAAACGCACTCCGCAAATCCACCGCCGCTCGCTTCTCCTTTATGAATATCACGCTGCTCTCCCTTCTCGCGCTGACCGCAATTTTCCCACCACTCCGTGCTGCGGGCGAAGCGCCGCAGCGACCGAACATCCTCCACATCCACGCCGACGATCACCGTGCGGATGGGCTCGGCGCGTTCGGGCATCCCGTCGTGCAAACGCCAAACCTAGACACGCTGGTCGCGCGCGGGTTCACGTTCACGCATTGCTACACGATGGGCTCGATGGTCGGCGCGGTCTGCCAGCCGAGCCGCACGATGATGCTCACGGGGAAATCCTGGCTGCGGATTCCCAAGGCGCGCGGGGGCGAGGGCGATCCGGAGAAATCGCTGCCGCGCGTGATGAGCCGCGCGGGCTACGAGACGTGGCATTGCGGCAAGCCGAGCAACGAATACACCGTCGGGCTGAAGGCATTTGACACGAACATCAGCATGGCCGATCCGACGCCCGAACAGCGCCGCGGCAGCAGCGAGCGTCACGCGGATGCGGCGATCAAATTTCTGCACGACCGCAAAACGGAGAAGCCGTTCTACATCTACCTCGCGCCTCCCGTGCCGCACGATCCGCGCGTGGCTGCGCCGGAGTTTCACAAATTCTACGACGCGGCGAAAGTGCCGCTGCCGCCGGCGTTCATGCCGCTCCATCCCTTCGACAACGGCGAGATGACCGTGCGCGACGAAACGCTCGCGCCGTGGCCGCGCACGCCCGAGGACACGCGGCAGCAACTCGCCGACTACTACGCGTGCATCACCGGGCTCGATCACCACATCGGCCGCATTTTCGCGGAGCTGAAAAAAAGCGGTCAGTGGGAAAATACGATCATCATTTTCACCGGCGACAACGGCCTGTCGGTCGGCGAGCACGGCCTTTTCGGAAAACAAAATCTGTACGAGTTCGGCGGCATGCATGTGCCGTGCGTCATCGCCGGGCCGGGCATTCCGCAGGGGAAAAGCGGGGCGTTCGTGTACCTCATGGATTTGTTTCCGACGTTCGCGGAGTTCGGCGGCGGGACGCTGCCGGAAGCAATCGAGGGCCGCAGTCTCGTGCCGATCATCACGGGCCATGAGGCGAAAGTGCGCGACGTGTGCTACACCGGCTACCGCGACTGCCAGCGCGCTGTGCGCGACGAGCGGTGGAAACTGATCCGCTATCCGCTCGTGGATCAGACGCAGCTTTTCGATCTCCAAAATGATCCGCACGAACTCACGAACCTTGCCGCGAAGCCGGAGCACGCCGCGAAGGTGGCGGAGATGACCGCGCTGCTCGTCCGCGAAATGGCCGCGCACGCAGACACGTTCCCGCTCACCGTCGCGAATCCGAAGCCGGCTGCGTGGACACCGCCGGCTCCGGGAGCGAACTCCGGGAAGCCCGCGAAAGGCGAGTAGAGCGCGCGTCGCGGGTCGGCGAACGCGGGCTACGTCACCTCGAAACGATGGACTTCGACGGCGTTCTTCCCGGCCTTCGCGATGGGGCGCGGCTCAGGTTGCGCGAAGCCGTTCAGATCCACGGCACGCGCGCGGAATTCGTATTTGCCGGGCTTCAGAGCGCGCTGCACGGCGGACCACGAAATCATGCTGTAGCGCAGCGGCCACGTCGCGGGTCGGCCGGTCTTTGGATCGAAACCGAGCACGTCTTTTGCGGAAATTCCTGCGGGAAAAACAGCAGACCAGTCGCGCGGCGGCGCTTCGAGTTCGCACGGCGTCCACGTCGCGGCGCGGTACGTTTCGTCGTCGAGCGCGACGGGCTTTGCTCCCGGCTCGACGCGGTGCAGCCACCATTCCACGCGCTGCAATCCCGAGAGTCCGGCGAGCGCGAGGCCGCTCAGAAAAATCGGGTGGCCCGCGGCGAATTTCTCCGGCGCGGGATCGATGTAGGCCGCAGTCTTGAGATGTGACTCGGGATCGTTGTTCGCGTTTGCGTACGTGTCGTTTGCCTTGAAGTCATTCGTGACCGCGATGCGTTGCAGCCATTTGATCGATTTGAAGCCGTGCGCCCACGGCACGATCATGCGCACCGGCCCGCCGCGCAGGAGCGGGATCGGCTCGCCGTTCAGCCGCCAAGCGATGAACGCCGGCAGCTCGCCGGGCGCGGTTTCCATTGCCTCGGTATAGCTGAGCGACGACTGGAAAAGCTGCTTCGGATCGTTGTTGTGAAACCCGGAAAAATACACGCGGCGCACGTTGCGCAGCGGGCCGCAGAGTCGCAGCACCTCGCGCAGCGGCACGCCTTCCCACAGCCCCTGCCCGAGCGGCGCGGCGATGTTCAGGCACTGCATCGCCTTCAAAAAACGGACGCTGTGCTTTTTGCCGAGCGCGAGGAGCGCAGGCAGATCGAGCGCGTTGCCGCCGTCGAGCGTGAGTTGTTTCCCCAACGTCGCCGGCTCCTTCACCACGTCGCTGGTAAAAGGATCGGCGACGATTTCCAGCCGCCAAGTTTCCGCCGTGAGTCGCGCCTGCACGAGTGCTTCGCCGGGGAGCGTGTGCGGCTTCGGATTTCCGCGCGAGACGTCGGTAAAATCCGCGGCCTTCGTGAGCAGCGGATGCGGCACCGACGCGGCGGGCGCATCTTCCGCGTGTGCGATATTCGCGAGTTCTCCCGCGAGCGCCGTCGCCGCGAGCGCGGAAGTCGCGCGCACGAATTCGCGCCGGGAAAAGTCTGACGATGCAGCGTCCGATTTCATGTTCGGAAAATCGCGGGCAAATCTTTTGGCACTACTTCGCCAGCGCGGGCTCGGGGAGTTTCGGCTTCGGCGGCTGCGGCTCGATGGAAACTGGCGCGAACGCCGCGAGGTCCGGCTGCGCCGTGCGCACGCCCTCGGCGGGCACTTCCATTTTCGCGGTCCACACAATCCCGTTCAGGATGAAGCGGCGCAGGTCGTCGAGCTGCCAGTTTTTGTAGAAGTGCGGCATCACGATGCCGAATCCGCGTCCGCCATCCGCGCGCTCGATGCACCAAGCGACGCGCTCACTTTGCGGCGACGGCGGCGGCAGCATCGAGGTCGCAAGCACCGTCACGCCGGGCAGCGTCGCGTTGTTTTCGCCGCCGAAGTAATTGTTGATGTACGGCTCGTCGTTCACCGTGAATTCCTTCCAGCCGCGCGACACCGGATGCTCCGCGGCAGCGGGCGTGATGACCGCTGCCGGGTAAATTTTCGCGATGGACTGATGGTGCAGGCAGCGTGTGGCAAAGTAGCCGCCGAGCCAGCCAAGCAGCGGATGCGCGCCGTCCGCCGCGACATCCTCCGCGCGCAGACCGGTCGCATAATGCACGCACACGATGCCGCAGCCGCGCTTCATCATCGCGCCGAGCGACGCGAGATTCGCCTTCGTGTCCGGCAGCCGCTGCAGCGGAAAATTATCGCCGATGAAAACGACCGTGCCGGCGGCATCGAGCACCGCCTGATCCTTCGGCCACTCGGTAACCACATCGGCCTTCACCCCGGGCAAATTTTTCATGTGCTCAAGGCAGTGCTGCATCAGCCGCCCGCCCGCCGCAACTTCGTGCGAACCCGGCGGATGCGTGCTCGGCCCGACGACGATGAGCACGCGCCCGTCCCCGTTTGCGCGCGGCGCGCAAAATAAGATGGCGGCAAAAAATGCGGACGCGGCGAAGAGGGAGCGGAGGTTCATGGGGGATGAAAGATGCCGCCGAATTTGCCGCGGCACGGCCTTGCTCGCGAGCACAAAGCAGCGTTCCCGCCGACAGGAAAAATGAGCCGGAAATTTGCCCGCGCTCAGTGTTTCGCGCCGACGGTTCGCTCGTGGAGCTTTTGAAAAACCGCGCGAATTTGCTCCGCCGTGCCGAGGGCGAGCACGACTTCGTATTCGAAGACGAGGCCGGGCTTCAGGGCAAAAGTTTGCAGCGGTGCGAGGTAGGAGCAGTCGCCGACGCCGGTTCCGGTCACGCGATACGTCGTCGCAAAATCTGTGTACGGAAAATATGCGCCGAGGCCTTGACCCGCGGCGTCCACCCACGCGGCCCACGGCTCGGAAAATTTCACGATGGCGTCCGGTGCGCCGGGCGGGCCGGGCTGCCTGCGGGAGAGCGGCGCGCCGGTCCACGCCGGTGCGCCCTTTTCGCAAAAGACGAGTGTCTCGCAGCGCGGCACGACGAAAATGGCGGGCAGTTCCTGATGCGTCGGCCGGTGCTCCGCGGTGCCGGTGAAAGTCATGCGATATTTCAAGCGCGCGAGTCCGCCCTCAAGCGTGAGCCACTGCTCGAAAATCATGTCATCCGCGTCGCGCCCGCTCGCCCACTGCCGCGGTTTTGTCTTCACGTAGAGCGCACTCGCAGCCTCCTTTTTTTCCAGCACGGTCGCGGGCACACCCTTCCAGCTTCCGCCCTGCACGGGATTGTAGCGCCACGGTTTGCCATTCCAATCGGAGCCATTGGCGTCGCCATAGTACGACTGCTGCACGTAGCGACCGTGGTCAAAGGCGTTCAGCAAATTCGCGGACGAATGCGCGTGCGAAAACCAGCCGACGCTGCCGCCCGCGTCCATGTTCACGCCAAGGCGGACGCTGCCGTTATCGAGGTAAATCCAGTGCTCCTGCGCGGGCAGCGCGCACGCGAGTGAGAGCAGCGTGAAAAAAATCCGGCCCACGAATGGAGTCATCGCCGCATCTCGATCTGAAACATGATCCCCGTGCCCGTCACGAATGCCGGGAACGGCCCGACGGCGGGGCAACGGCGGGCAACGGCGGGCAAAGCACAAGAGGCACGACACGAAAATGCGTTTCAGGGCGGATGGCGGAAGATTTTTGCGCGCGGAAAAATCGGACGGTCACGGCGCGGGAAGGATCGGCGATTCGTAGCCGGCAAGCGCCTCGGGTTTCACATTCGCGGCGCGTTTGTTCACACCCATCCAAGTCGGGCGGTACGGGCCGACGATGCCGATCTCCATCGTTGGCTGGATCGCCGCCTCGAGGCCCGCGGCCCAGAAACACGCGTTCACGATCATGCGGCGAAATCCGTCGTTCACGAGATCGCCCGAGCCGCCGGACGTCGTCGCGAAGACGCGGCCTGCCTTGCCGGATTCGCTTTGATAAGTGCGCACCCACGCGCCGGGCATCGGCACTTTCGTCGTGTCGTCCGCCGAATCGGGAGTCATCCCGGCGAGCGGCTGCGCCATCGCGAGAATCTCGCTGCCCTCGATCGGATGCGCGTTGTACGCGCCGATTTCCGACCACGGATTTTTCACGCCGGCGAGCACAGGATGCCCGGCCTTTTCCGGCACGATGTCGAGGCGCGTGCTCGACTTGTGATTCGGCCCGTAATGCCCGACCCACGTCTCGCCGAGAATCTGCCGGCCAAAGCCGCCGGTGAAATCCGCGCCCTTGTAGCCGTAGTCGAATTTCGCAAACGCGCTGTCCTTCGGAATCTTGAAGGCGTGCGTCGCCGTGCGCAGGCCGACGACCGGCCCGCCGCGTTTCAGGTAGTCCACGATCGGCTGCATTTGCGCGTCGGGGAGATTTTGGAAGCGCGTGAAAATCACCATGAGGTCCGCGGTTTTCAGCGCGTCGGTGCCGGGGATGTTCGACTCGCCGGGCTTGATGTTTCCCTCCGCATCCACGCCGAAAAGCACGGTGCTTTTGAAACCGTGATGCTTCGAGAGAATGCGCGCGAGCGCGGGCAAAATCTCCTCGGACTTGTACTCGTGATCGCTCGCGATGAAGACGACGTGCTTCCCCTTTCCGGCGCCTTCGCCGCCCTCGTATGTGAGCGGCGCGGCGGGCGCGAGGAGCGTGCAGGCGAACGTGGAGAGCGTGGCGAGGAGGAGGGATTTCATGGGCGTCGTTTTTTAAAAGAGTGA
>JBBQJR010000101.1:0-9414 GCA_038326125.1 Chthoniobacterales bacterium | reverse complement strand
CACGGCAAGCACATCTTCATCCAGAAGCCGCTCACGAATACGCTCTGGGAAAACCGCCAGCTCCACCTCGGCGCGCGGAAGAAAAAAGTGATCACGCAGATGGGCAATCAGGGCCACACCTACGAGGACAACCGCGTGGTGAAAGAATGGATCGCCGCCGGCGCCATCGGCAAAGTGAAGGAAGTCCATGTCTGGACGAACCGCCCGATCTGGCCGCAGGGCGCGAATGTGACGCCGCGCGAAATTCCGGTGCCCTCGACCTTGGATTGGGAGCACTGGCTCGCCGCCACGCCGGACGCGCCTTTCATCGAAATGTCCGCCGAAGGCTCCAAGCCCTTTGGCCGTCGCGACATTCATCCGTTCAATTGGCGCGGCATGCTCGCGTACGGTGCGGGCGCGTTTGGCGACATGGGCTGCCATCTCATTGACGCCCCCTCGATGTCGCTCGGCCTCGGCGTGCCGAGCTTCGTCACCGCGACGAAAGTGGACGACCTCACGAACGTCGCGTGGCCGACCGGCGCGATCGTCAAAATGGAATTCCCCGGGAATTCCCACGGCGACGTGACGCTCACATGGTACGAAGGCAAGAAACCCGACGGCACGCCGTACCTCCCGGATTTCCCCGAAATCATCGGTCTGAAGGAAGCCTTCAAGAACGAGAAGAACCCGGAGAAGAGCGGCACCGTCTCGCCCGGCGGATGGTTCATCGTCGGCAGCGAAGGCATCATTTTTAACAAGAACGATCAGGCGAAAGACCC
The DNA here is from genome assembly GCA_038326125.1 of Chthoniobacterales bacterium. Classification (GTDB taxonomy): domain Bacteria; phylum Verrucomicrobiota; class Verrucomicrobiia; order Chthoniobacterales; family Chthoniobacteraceae; genus SXWH01. The sequence goes on along the minus strand of JBBQJR010000101.1, from coordinate 8,656 downwards.
GCAAATCTGGCCGCTGAAGCGCCGCGCGGAATTTCTCGCCAAGCCCACGCCGAAGACCGAGCCGCGCAGCGTGACACCCGGCAATCCGCAGCAGGAATGGACCGAGGCGATCAAGCGCGGCAGCGAATTCCCGTATGCCGGCCACTTCGATTATTCCTCGCCGCTCACTGAGCTCACGCTCATCGGCGGCCTCTCCATGCGCTTCCCCGGCAAGCGCCTCGCGTGGGATTCCGCCGCGCTCAAAGTCACGAACGACGAAGCCGCAAACGCGTTCATCAAGCGCAAGGCGTATCGCAAAGGCTACGAATACTCGGCGGACAGCATCTAGCTTTCGCCCGCGTTCATCGAAAGTGGCGACGCCGTTCGTAGCGTAGCTCTACCGAGCTGCGCGGTGCATGCACGCCCCCGGGCGCAGCTCGGGAGAGCTACGCTACGATCGTGATCGCGCTTGCAGCGAAAGCCACGAAGTCGAAGGTGCGCCGTCATCCGCGAAGTCCGCGTTGACTGCGCACCTTCATTTCCCCCGATGCCTGACGAAAAAACTCCCGTCCCGAAATCCCGCGGCTGGGTGCGCGTGCTGATCGTCTTCATCGTCGCCTTCGATGTCGCCGCGTTTTTCCAGTGGGCGGACGGCGCGTTGCAGAGCGAGTTCGGCGGACATCCGGACGAAGCCGGGCACTACCTCGCAGGTGTCCGCGTACGCGATGCCGCGTCGCATTTCGTCCGGCGCGACAACTCCGCCGGCGAGCATCGCCCGATGGCGGCGCTCCGGCGCACGCCAGTCTTCGATGTCGCGGAAGGCGCATGGATGCTGGCTTTCGGGACCTCGCGCCTCGCCGTGCTGCTCTTCATGGCCGCTTTCGCCGCCGCCACGACCACGCTGATCTTTTGCACCGTATGGCGCGAATTCGGCGCATGGGCGGCAGTCGTCGCATCGCTCGTGTGGCTCTGCGCGCCCGCCGTCCGCGAATCGTACGAAACGATTTTGCCGGGGCAATTTTTCGCATTGGCGTGGACCGGCGCAGCACTCGTGCTCGCCCGGATCGTTGGCGCCAGCCGCGAGCGTTTCGCAACGCCCTTGAAATGGATTCGGAATGCCGCCGTCTTCGGCATCAGTTTTATTTTCGTCTGGCAACTCGCGACCGCACTCACCGGCTCGCGCCATGCAACCGCCTGGTCGTTTGCAAAAGAGTCTTCCCTCATTCTCGGGGTCGGCGCAGCCGCCTTCGCAGCCGCGGCGATCTGCTCACCTCGCCGCACTCATTTGGAGCGCGAGCCGAACGGAGCGATGGTCACCGCCCTCTTCGCCGTGGTGCTCGCCGCCGCATGGGGCGAGGCAGACTATCTTCGTTCCAGTGTGCTCATCATCGCCACGCCGGCGCTCGCGATGCTCGCCACGCGCGGTGCGGTATCGCTCGCCAGGATCGTCGGATCGCAAACGGCGTTCGCCGCTGAAAATTCGCGCCGCAGCGCGCTGTGGCTTTTTCTCCTGCTGCTGCTCGCGCTGCCGGCGGATCTGATGCAAGCGCGGCAAAAGGAATGGAGCGGTTTTGGCTCCGCTGCGGCCGCCCTGCTTGAGGAATCCTCCACACCCGCGCGGGTGCTCGTTGTCTCGGACCCTCGTGGCGAAGGCATGCTCATCTCGGAAATCGCCCTGCGGGATCCCGCGCACCGGCTCAGCGTTGAGCGCGGCAGCGAGACTCTCGCGGAATCCGATGACCGCGGCGCGAGCCGCCGTGCGCAGGAACGCTTCCTCGATGACGAGCAACTCTTTGCCCACCTCTCGTCCGGAAAAATCGCCTTCATCGTGCTCGACGCTGCCGTGCCAAATGACACGCGCGCGGGCTACCACGACCAAGTTATTCGCGTCCTCGAGGGCAATGTCCGCAGTTTCTGGCCGGTCTTCAACAGCCCGGTTATCCGCGATGGAGAGCCGCAGGGGCATCCGCTGCGAATTTTCCGCGTCGCCGCGTCGCGCGATTCGCACTTGCAATTGCAGTGATCCGCAAGATTCGCAGCCCGCAAAAAGTCCGGCCTAGCGGCGCACGAGAAATTCCTCGAACGCCCCGCCGAGCAGGCCGTGGACATCGCGTTCGATCTCCGCGCGCGTCGGCTGCCAGCCGGTCGCGGCGAGGTCGTCGTATTTTTCCGCGAGCACTTTCGCGAGGATCGGGCGGCTGTGCGCCCACTTGTAGGTGAGCTGATCCAAAACGCGGCAGTCGCTGTGCTGCGGCGTGACGCTCAGGCCGATCAACTCCAGCCTCATGCGCGTGATTTCCTCGATGATGCTCGGCACATTCATGAACCACCAGCAGCCGAAGACGTGCAGGTTGCGGAATTTCCGCGCGGCGATGCAAAGCGCGTGCTGGTTCTCCCGCGCGAGCATCGTGCAGAGGAATTTGTTCTGCGGAAACGCCGCGCACAGCCGTTCGACCGCGGTGACATCCGCGAGCCCAACGCTGTCGCCCGCGAGTTGGAGCTGCGGGTTCACATTGCGGCGCACGCCGACCATCAATGCGAAGGCCTGATTGTGCTCCCGCCCGTGCGGCATGATCGCGTGCTCGATGACGCGCGCCGCGTCCGTCTGCGCGGGAAATGCGAACTCCGGCGGCAGCGACACCATGCAATACTGCGCGTCAATTTTCCGCGTCCAGTCCGCGAGGAAGCGCCGCACTTCGCCGAATGTGTCGCCGGAAAAATCCGCGCTCACTTTGTAACCCCAGCCGTGGAGGCGCTGCGCCGCGTTCGGCCAGTCCACGAGCAGCGGATCAATGCGGAGCGCGGCGACAAAACGCGAATCGCGCGTGAAGCCGCGCTCCCACACGGGCGTCTCGGTGTCGTCAAACGGCGAGTTCGTCATCGCGATCTTGCGCACGTTCGCGAGTTCGCAGCAGCGCGTCACGTAGTCCTCGGGCTTCCACCCGGCGAACCATTTTCGCAGCGCGGGAAGGTCGCGCTGGTTGACGTCGAGCCCGTGCTTGTTCAGCGCCGTGAGCACGCCGCGGCACGCCTCGCTCACGGGAGAATGCTTGAGGAAAAGTTCATTCCAAATCCACTCCGTCTGCTGCTGCTTCGGCGCGGCCCAGAATTTTTCATACGGCATATCCAGCCACCGGAACGACTCGCTGACGAGGTAGTGGTAGATGAGCAGCTCATCAATTCCCCACAGCAGCAGATCGCCAAACGCGGGATCGTAGAGGTGCGTATGGATGTCAAAGACGGGGGTCTTTTCGACAATCTCGGCGACGGTGGCGCGGAGCGAAGGAGCGGGCATCGGCGGAGTCCTAGCCGCCGGGCGGTGCGCGGTCAAATGCGGGCGTGGAGCGCGCATGGAGCGCCGCGCGTCCCGCCGCCTCCGTCATTCGCCGCAGGCCTGATCTTTTCTTCGGAGCCGGCATGAAGCCGAGCGCACGGGAACAAATGACGCTGCGCGTGGTATCGCCGTGGCCGCCAGGACGGGCGGCGCTCCATGCGCGCTCCGCGGCATTCCACATTTGACCGCGCGGCCCCGGCGGCGGATGGATGGCCGCGATGAAAAGTGTGATCACGCGCGTGCCCGCGACGACGGCCAATCTCGGCCCGGGATTCGACTGCCTCGGCGTCGCGCTCGGCATCGCGAACCTCGTCTTCTTGCAACGCGCGGCCGGCGGTGAACACCCGAAGATTGCCGCAGATGCCGCGGCGCTTTTTTTTCACACCGCCGGGATTCCGCCGTTTGATTTTTCGTGGAGCATCGAGGGCGACGTGCCGCGCTCGCGCGGGCTCGGCAGCAGCGTCACCGTGCGGCTCGGCATTCTCCACGGGCTGGATGCGCTCGCCAGCACGAGGCTCGGCGCGGTGCGGCTCTACGAACTGTGCGCGGAACTCGAGGGCCATCCCGACAACGCCGCGCCGGCCGCTTTCGGCGGATTCACCGTCGCGCGCGCGGGCGCAGACACGCTGCGCGCGGACGTGGATGCGGCGCTGAAACTCATCCTGCTCATTCCCGATTTTGAAGTCGCCACGCCGGACGCGCGCGCCGTGCTGCCCGATGCGATCCCGCGATCCGGCGCAGTCACGAGCGTCGCGAACGCGTGCCGCATCACCGCGGCCTTTCTCCAGCAGCGCTACGATTTGCTCGCGGGATGTTTCAGCGACGCGCTGCACCAGCCGTATCGCCAGCCGCTGGTTCCGTTCCTTTCCAAAGCCATCGCCGCCGCCGAGCGCGCGGGTGCGATTGGCGGATTTCTGAGCGGCAGCGGCTCGACGATTTGCGCGCTCACGCTCGGCGAAACGGACGCCGTCGCCTCGGCGATGCTCGATGCCGCGCCGCCGGGAGCGCACATCATCGTGACCACGGCGGACAACGAAGGCACGCGCATCGTCGCGGACGAAGATGTCGTTTCGTGACGAGCTGGATCGCTTCGAGCAGTTCGCGACCGACGTCATTCTCGAGCGGCGGTTTGGCAAGCGCGCGCTGCTGCTTCGCTGGCTTCTCTACGCGCTGTCGTGGCTTTTCCGCGGCATCGTGCAGGCGCGGCTCTGGCTCAGCCGCGTGCGCATCCGCAAAGGGCGGCAGCTCGGCGTCATGGTCGTCAGCATCGGCAATCTCACCGTCGGCGGGACGGGAAAAACGCCCGTCGTCGAGCGCCTCGCGCGCGAGCTGAAGGACGGCGGGCGCAACGTGGCCATCCTCAGCCGCGGCTACAAAAACCGGAAGCTCCCGCTGCTGCGCCGGCTGCGGCGAAAATATTTCGGCAAGTTCAAACCGCGCGTCGTCCACGATGGGAAAAAGCTGCTGCTCGATTCCGAGTGGGCGGGCGACGAGCCGTACATGCTCGCGCGCAGCCTCGCGGACGTGCCCGTGCTCGTGCACAAAAATCGCGCGCGCGCCGGGAGCGTCGCCGTCGCGGATTTTAAAGCGGACATGCTCATCCTCGACGACGGGATGCAGTACCTCGACCTCGAGCACCGGCTGGACATCTGTCTCATCGATCGGCAGGCGCCATTTGGGAATGAATTCCTCCTCCCGCGCGGCACGCTGCGCGAGCCGCCGGCGAATTTGCGCCGCGCCAATCTCATCCTCATCACGAAAGCCGTGCCCGGCGAGAGTCGCGCGCTCATCAAGCGCATCCGCCAATACAACCGCACCGCGGACATCGTGGAATGCATCCACCAGGCGAAATATTTGCGCAACATCTACGACCCCGCGGACTGCCTGCCGCTCTCGCATTTGCAGGACAAATACATCGGCGTGCTCAGCGGCATCGCGCGGCCCGAGAGCTTCGAAGGCACGCTGCGGGAGCTCGGTGCGAACATCGAAATCACGACGCGGTTTGCCGATCATCACCGCTTTCGCGGGCAGGAACTGCAGGATTTCGTCGCGCGCTGCGCGCGGCGCGACACGGATTTCATCGTGACGACGGAAAAGGACGGGGTGCGTTTCCCCGCGCGCATCGGCGACGCCGAGAAGCCCGAGGTGCCGATCTATTTTCTGCGGGTGGAGATCGAGATCATCGCCGGGCAGGAGCACTGGGACCGGATGATCGCGCGCCTCACGCAGCGCCGCGAGGTCGTCGCGCCGGAGCGCGTGCTGGTCTGAGAACATTCCGCGAAGCGACGGGATTCAGGCATGGGCGTCCAAGGATCGGGTAGCGCGGGCGTCCCGTCTGCCGTGCCAAGCGTCCCGCTTGGCACATCGGAGAAGTGGAGATCGTCCGTTCGCGAGAAACGTCGTCGGACGTTCGGTGTCCGACGCGAGACGCGTCGGACGGCAGGCGGGGCGCCCGCGCTACCCGATGCCCGCCGTCCTGCTTTCAAAGCGCATGGTTCGCCTTCGCTACCCGACTATCGCGTGGAAAAATGATGCACGGTCGTGCTGCGGAAAGTTTCGCCAGTGCGCAGCACGGTGCTCGGGAAATTTGCGTGATTTGGCGAGTCGGGGAAGTGCTGCGTCTCGAGGCAGAAGCCGTAATTTTTTTGGTACGCCTTGCCGCCTTTCCCGATCACGGAGCCGTCGAGAAAATTCCCCGTGTAAAGCTGGATGCCCGGCTCAGTCGTCGAGACGGAGAGCACGCGCCCGCTGCGCGGATCGTGCGCCTCGCCGGCGGGCGTGAGCGCGTCTGCACCCGCGCGATCAATCACGAAGCAATGATCGTAGCCGCCGGGCGTGCCGGTCATTTGCGCGAAATCTTGGGCGAGTGTTTTCGGCTTTCGGAAATCCATCGGGCCGCTCGCGACCGGGAGGATTTCGCCGCTCGGAATGCCCGCGGCATCCACCGGAATGTAGCGGTCCGCGTGCAGCGTGACTTCGTGGCTGAGGATGTCGCCGTTGCCCGCGCCCGCGAGATTCCAGTACGCGTGGTTGGTGAGATTCAGCACCGTCGGTTTGTCTGTGGTCGCCTCGTAGTCGAGACGCAGTTCGTCGTCATCCGTGAGCGTGTAAGTCACCGCGACCGCGAGCGTGCCGGGGAAATTTTCCTCGCCGTCCGCGCTCACGTACGAAAAGCGCACGCCATTGCCGGAGGCGAGCGGCTCGGCCTGCCACACGCGCGCGTGAAATCCCGTTGGGCCGCCGTGGAGATGGTTCGCGCCGTTGTTCACCGCGAGCTGGTGCTCGATCCCGTCGAGCGTGAATTTCCCCCGCGCGATGCGGTTCGCGAAGCGCCCGGTCGTCACGCCGAAATGCGGGTGCTTCACGAGGTAACGGTCGAGCTTTTCAAAGCCGAGCGTGATGTCCGCCAGCGCGCCGTCGCGATCCGGCGTGTGCATCTCGACGAGGCACGCGCCCCAGTTCGTGAGCTTCGCGCGGAGCGTGTGGTGGCGGTTCGTGAGGATGAAGGCGTCCACCGGTTCGCCGGCGGCCGTTTTTCCGAAAGGTTCTTGTTGCACGAGGGATGGGGGTTCTGTTTGGGGACGGGCGGCGAGGGAAGTTGCCGCGGAATTGCGAGTCAACCGCAAAGCCTCTCCAGGCGGCGCGCTCGGGGGGGCGCGGGCGTCACATCCGCGCACGCCGGCCCGTGCATCGTGGAAAAAATTTGTTCTCACACGGGACGCGAGCGGTATGTTGCGCGCTCCCGCCCGCGAGGTAAAATGCTGCGCCGGGGTTGATTTTTTCCCAACACACATGAGCACGAACACCATGAAAGGCGTCGGCGTCGTTCCTGAAAAAAAGGAACTGCGCCTCGTCGCGCACCCGGAGCCGGCGATCACTGCGCCGAATGAAGTTCGGGTGCGGACGATCGAGGTGGGCATCTGCGGGACGGATCGGGAGATTTGCACGTTTGCCTACGGGCACGGACCGACGGGGTGCGAGTATCTCGTGCTCGGGCACGAGTGCCTCGGCGAAGTCACCGAGGTGGGTGCGGGCGTGACGAGATTCAAAGTGGGCGATCTCGTCGTGCCGAGCGTGCGGCGGCCGTGCGCGGATCCGAACTGCACGCCGTGCCGCGAGGGGCGGCAGGATTTTTGTTTCACGTGGACGTTCAAGGAGCGCGGCATCAACCAGCTGCACGGCTACATGACCGAGCAGTGGGTCGAGGAGGAGACCTACCTCACACCGGTGCCGGAGGATCTGCGCGACCTCGCGGTGATGGCGGAGCCGCTGACGATCGCGGAGAAAGGTCTCGCGCAGGCGTGGATCGTGCAGAAGCGCGTGCCCGGCTGGGAGCACGACAATCGCGACGGAAAAGGGCGCGGCTTCGGCCGCAATGCGGTGGTGCTCGGCGCGGGGCCGATCGGGCTGCTCGGCGCGATGAAGCTGCTCATCGAGGGCTTCCGCGTGTTCATCTACTCGCGCTCGCCGAAACCGAATTTCAAAGCCGACATCGCCGAACAAATCGGCGTGGAATACATCTCATCCAAGGAAGTCTCCGCGGACGATCTCGCGAAGAAAGTCGGCAACATCGATCTCGTGTACGAGGCCGTGGGTGAGGGCGCGGTGTCGTTCGAGCTGGCGCGGGTGCTGGGCATCAATGGCGTGTTCATTTTCACCGGCATCCCCGCGGAGAAGCCGGCCATCCCGGTGTTTGCGGACACGATCATCCGGAACATCACGCTGAAAAACCACGCGCTCATCGGCACGGTGAACGCGAGCCCGCAGGCGTTCCTCGACGCGATTCATGATCTGGGCGAATTCAAGAAACGATGGCCGAAGGCGGTCGCGTCGCTCATCACCGGCCGCCACCCGATCGAGGCGCACCGCGAGTTGCTCATCGGCAAGGCCGGGGGGATCAAGAATGTGATCCAGTTTTGAGCGATCGGGCTGTGCGCAGAACGCGGATGTAAAGTCGCTGCCGTCCCGCCTCAACTCTTACTCTTAATCCTAATCTTAATTCTAATCTTAACCCCCTCGCAGAATCCGATGCGCGCTTCGCTTGCAGATGAAGATGAAGAATAAGATTCGGATTAAGAGTAGACCGCCTTTTCTCGGGCCACTTTAGAACCTCATCCCGACTCTGACTTTCACCATGAGCAACAATCCCTGGATCGACGTCTCCGTCCCCATCTCCAACACCATGCACGGCTGGCCGGGGAATCCGCCGACCTCGATCACGATGCACCTCGGCACGGCGAAGGGCGACGTGTGCAATGTGTCGGCGATCAATTTCAATTCGCACACCGGCACGCACATGGATGCGCCGCTGCATTTTCTCCACGGTGCCAAGACGATGGACGA
>JBBQJR010000100.1:0-9436 GCA_038326125.1 Chthoniobacterales bacterium | reverse complement strand
GTCCATCATCCACGCCATCGTCTGCTCGTTCGTGCCCACGTCCGGCGCGGGAATGTCAATTTGCGGTCCGATGAACGGGATGAGTTCCTGCGTGTAGCGGCGCGTGATGCGCTCGATTTCGCCGATGGAAAGCGTGCGCGGATTGCACGCCACGCCGCCTTTTGCGCCGCCGTACGGCAGGCCGGTCAGCGCGCATTACCAACTCATCCACATCGCGAGCGCGGCAACTTCGCCGAGCGCCACGTCCGGGTGAAAGCGCACGCCGCCCTTCGTCGGCCCGAGCGTGAGATGGTGCTGCACGCGGTAGCCGGCGAAGACTTTCACCTCGCCGCTGTCCATGCGCACGGGCAGCGCGACGATGAGCGAACGCTTCGGGAATTTCACGCGCTCGCGCTCGGAGGGCGGCATCTGCAGCAGGTCGGCCACGAGGTCGAACTGCTCACAGGCCATGTCGAACGTGGGGTGCCGGTAGATTTCCATGTCTTCGTTTGCGGGCGCTGCGGACGAGCAAGACCGATTCGTGCGCCGCCGTCGAGCCGCCGGGAAAAAGTTCAGCGCCGTTTCCTTGCCAGCGAAGCGCGTCGCGCGACGGATGGGTCGGGCACCTGCCCGTGGTGACGGCGCGTTTCCGGGACGCTCTGCGCGCGCGGCCATCGCGTGAGCTTGACCCTTCCGCATTGGCGGAAAGTCAATCCTATTTTTTTGAAAAAATGCACCTCGAACGCGAGCTGCCGTAATCGCCATAATTTATACAACCAGTCATTGGCCTTTTCCCGAAATCATGGCATTCTCGCCGTCGCTGGATCAGCCCGCCGGCCATTCAACTCAAAATTCAACTCCCATGAAAATCGCCGCATCATTCCTCGTCGCCCTCGCTTCCGCCGCCATGTCTTTCGCCGGTCAGAGCGTGGTGTCTGTCCGCACCGAAATCTCCGAGACCGATCTCGCCCCCTGCAACCGATTCAGCTGCAAGCTGAAAAGCGCCGGCGCGCCGGGCGCGTTTCACCGCTCAAATCTCGAGCACAATGCCGTCGTATGCTACAACGACACGCCGGGCTTCATGACGTTCTTCGTCTATTCCGGCGACATCTGCGGGCCAGCCAATGTGGGCGAAATAATCCGCCAGGGCGCGCAGGTGTACGAAATCGTCGTGCCGCCGTACCAGACCAGCTTCACCGATCGGCACGGCCGCTTTTACTGGGTCGGATCGCGTCCCGGAAAATGGGGCATCGATCCGGCGAGCCGCCAGTTGGCCCGACTGTAAAACGCGAGGCGCTCCGGCATCTCGCTGAATGCTTGGCGGTCTTGCCATCCGCGAGTTAGGCTCGCGGTTTGGAAAGCGCCGACCTCCATCACTACGCCACGCTCGGCCTCGCACGAGGCTGTTCCGAAGCGCAGATTCGCGCCGCGTATCGCGCGCTGACAAAACAGCACCATCCCGATCTGCACCCCGGCTCCGCCGAAGCGGCGGCGCAAATGCAGACGCTGAACGCCGCGTACGAAATCCTGAGCGACCCCGCTCTCCGCCTCGCCTACGATCGCGAACTCGACGCCGCGTGCGAGGACGAAAATATATCGGTTCGCGACAGCGGGCGGATCGAGCGGAACATTGCGCACGAAGTGCGGCTGCACCTCGGCGATTTCCTGCATGGCGCGACGGTGGAAATCCGCGTGAACGATCCCGCCAATCCCAACGGCATCGAGATTTTCTCGCTCGAAGTGCCTCCCGACACCGCGCCGGGCGCACGCTTTCGCCTCCGCCGCGGCGAACCATTCGCCGGTGGCCATGTGACCGTGCGCGTGAAGGCCGCCGCCGGCATCCGTTTCAAGGCCAGCGGCTCCGATGTGCGCTGCGACCTGCGCATTCACCCGCAGCGTGCCGCGAACGGCGGCAGCGAAATGCTTCCCGGCATCACCGGCGCGATGCTGCGCCTCGCGATTCCCGCTGGCGTGGGCCGCGGCGACGTGCTGCGCATTCCGGGCGAAGGTCTGCCGAAACCGCGCGGCGGCCGCGGAGATTTGCTTGTGCGGATCACCTACCGGCCCGAGGTGCGCGCCACCCGCATTTTTCGCCGCTGAAGCCTACGGCTGCGCCGGCTCCGCGCCCTCCGGAGCGGCTTCCGTCGTCGTGCCCGGCTCGGATGTCCCGGGGGAATCCTTGCGCTTCAGCTTCTCAGCCTTCTTCGCCTTCTTGTCCATTTCACGCCGACGCTTTTCAAACTGGTAGTTGGGTTTTGCCATGTGTGCGCGGATTGTGCCACCGCATGGGCCAACTTACGAGCGGTAAATGCACCATTCGCGCCGGCCGACTTTTGCACCTCGACGCCCGGCGCACGCGCAGAGAGCGTCAGGCGCACGCACTTCAACCGCGACGGAATTTTATTGCGCCATGAAATCCCTTCTCATCCGTCTCGTGCGCATTTGCCTCCTCGTGTATCTCGGCCTCTGCCTGCTCATCGCCGGCTGCCAGAGCCAGATGCTTTATTTTCCGACCAGACTGACCGAATCTGCGGCACTCGAGCGCGCGTCCGTGAGCCGCCTCGCCCCGTGGCGCGACGCGCACGGCAAGCTCATCGGCTGGAAGCGGCCGGCGCCGAAAGCATCCGCTCGCCTGCTCGTTTTGCACGGGAACGCGGGCAGGGCGAGCGACCGCGAATTTTACGCCGATGGATTTGGGGCGCAGCACAAAGGCGCAGCGTGGGAGGTGGGTATTTTGGAATATCCCGGTTATGGTTCGCGGGCGGGCTCGCCGGGAAAAGCCAGCTTCATCGCAGCCGCCCGCGCGGCCGTGGAAAATCTTTTTGCCACGGACACCCGCCCCGTTTTTCTCCTCGGCGAAAGCGTCGGCAGCGGTACCGCAGCGGCGCTCGCTAGCGAGATGCCGGAAAAAATTTCCGGGGTCGTGATGATGATTCCGTTCGCGCGGCTCGCGGAGGTGGCGCAGGCGAAATTTCCGTGGCTGCCGGTGTCGCTGCTGCTGCGCGACAAGTTCGACAACGTCGCGGCGCTGGCCAATTTTCACGGACCGGTCGTTTTTGTAATCGCGGAGGACGATGAAGTCGTCGGCGCTGAGCAGGGGCGAAAAATACATGCGGCCTACGCCGGACCGAAAAAATTGATCGTGCTGCCGGGTGTCACGCACAACAATTTTCCGACCGCGGAGAATGCGCCGTGGTTCCGCGAGGCGAGCGATTTTCTGCGCGGCCAACACTGACCATACCTCATGCGAAATCTCCTTATTTTTTTCCTGCTCCTCTTCGCCGCACGCGAATCCTTCGCGGTGAATTTGACCGCGCCGCCGGAAATTTTGCCCGCAGGGAAAGACTCCGCGACGCTGCGCTGGAAACTCGACCGCCCGGCAGGCGGGCGCGTGCGCTACGGCCTCTCGGCGGACAAACTCGATCTGAGCGCGGCGGACGAAGTCGGCACGGAGCACGCGCTGACGCTGCGCGGACTGCGGCCCGACACGCGCTATTTTTACAGCATCGGCACGGCGAAATATCCGCTGACCACCGGCAGTTTCCTCGCGGGCGGCGGCGTGCCTGCGGCGAAAAATGATCCGTCCGCGCAGGCCGTCGCGCCGGCCCCGCCGCGGAAGGTCCCGTTGCTGCAAAAAATCACGGGCCTCATTTCCAAGCCTGCCCCGCAACCCGCGCCTGCGCTCAAGCCCGCAACGATGCCGCCGGTTTCTGCCAACGCGATCGGGCGCGAGGTGCCGCCGACCCGGCGCATTTGGGGCAGCCTCGCTTCGCTGCCCGATCATTTTGCGCGGCACGGCGCGGACTTCGGGGCGAAATCGCCGGACGACTACGCGGCGCAGGCGTGGCGCTTCCGCGAGCGCGCGGTCGCGGAACGATTGCCGATGAAACTCGACACAGACGGCACCGTGCGCGTCTTCGATCCGCAGACGCGCGCGTTCGCCGCGTTCAATCGCGACGGCACGGCGAAAACTTTTTTCCGCCCGGAAAGCGCGAGCTACTGGCAGCGCCAGCCGGGCCGCGCGCTGCAAACTCCACCTTGGATTTCACCATGAGCCACGTCTGTCCCGTCTGCGGTTTTCCGAATTTGTCCGAGGCTCCGCGCAGCCTCAGCGGCGGCGCGTCGCACGAAATCTGCCCCTCGTGCGGCTACGAATTCGGCGTGGACGACGATGACCGCGGAACGAGCCACGCCGCCGCGCGCGAGGCGTGGCAGAGTGGCGGGATGCAGTGGGCCTCGCACAGCCAGCCGCCACCGAAGTCCTGGAAACCGGACATGCAGCTCGCGACCGTGACCCCGCAGAGCGGCGGAAAATTGATCATGGTGACCGGCTGCACGCGCGGCTGCGGGCGCGCGCTCGCGGAATTTTTCATCGCGCACGGCCACGTCGTCGCGGGCTGCGGACGCGGCGAGGCGGGCATCGCGGAGCTTCGGAAAAAATTCGGTCCGCCGCATGATTTTACCGCCGTGGATGTGAGCGACGACGAGGCGGTGCTGCGCTGGGCGGCGCGGCTCATCACCACGCACGGCGCGCCGGATTTGCTCGTGAACAACGCGGCCGTGATCGCGAAAAACGCACCGCTGTGGAAAGTGCCCGCGGCGGAAATCGCGGATACCCTCGCCGTGAATGTGCGCGGCACCGTGAACACGATCCGGCACTTTGCCCCGGCGATGATCGCGCGTGGACGCGGCGTGATCGTGAATTTCAGCTCCGGCTGGGGCCGCAGCACGGCGCCGGAGGTCGCGATTTATTGCGCGAGCAAATTTGCCATCGAGGGGCTCACGCAGTCGCTCGCGCAGGAACTGCCGCAGGGCGTCGCCGCGGTCGCGCTGAATCCCGGCGTCATCAACACCGAGATGCTGCGCTCGTGCTTCGCCGGCGGCGCGGCGAACCATCCGCAGCCCGCCGCGTGGGCGCAGCGTGCCGGGCCCTTCCTCCTCGCGCTCGGCGCAAAAGACAACGGCCGCTCGCTCGACGTGCCGGAGTGAGCGGAGCGCCGCCCGTCCCGGCGGCCACCCCGCTCCACGCGCAGCGTCATTTTTTCGCCCGCGCAACCGAAGACCGTCCGCCGCAAAAAGGTGGCGCTCCGCGCAAGATTTTTCGTGGCCGGCGGGACGCGCGGCGCTCCGTCCTCACAGCCACGCGGACGCATCCGAGCGCAGCCAGCCGTGGAAATCCGCCCCGGCGTGTGACAGGAAAAATGCGAGCGCCACGAGGAGCAGCGCGGCGATTTCGCGGCGACCAAAGCGATCCGCGGGACCATGCGCGCGGATGAAATTGAGCAGCGCTCCCGTCGGGCAGCCGTAGTGGCAGTACACCATCGGCACGAAGCACGCGGCGACGAGCCCGCCGGCCGCAATCGCGATCGTCGCCCAGCCCGCCGTGCGGATCGCGTACGCATCGAACGGCTCGAGCGCCGCGAGATCGTGCGGCAGCACGAGCAGGACGACGCCGAGGATCATCGCGAGCGTGAGGAACGGCAGCCAGCGCAGGCCGGCGGCGAAATTTTTCGGCAGCGAAATCCGCCAGCGTTTCGGCGCGAGGCGCGCGAGCAGTTCCTGCGCGTGCCCGTGCGGGCAGAGATGCTGGCAGTACAGCGGCTTGCCCGTGGACCACGGCACGGCGAGCGCCGCTGCGAGCAGCAGCATGAGGCCGGGTGCGGTGCGCCACGGCACGCCATTTTGCGCCCAGCCGATCATGAGGCTTTGCGCAAGGAGATCGGCATTCAGGAAGCCGACATACCCGATTACGAGCACCTGAAATCCGCGCCGCAGCCACGGCCGCCCGTGCGTGCCGGTGAAGGCGAGCACCGTGCCCGCGATGACGATCAGCGCGAGGCCCGCATCGTGCAGGCGAAAGCGAAACGGCACCGGCTGGACAGCGGCGGCGGCATTCGCGGCGCGCAGCCGCCGCACGATGCCGTCGGCGAGTGCGAGGCTCGTCATACTCGCGCCGCTCACGCCCTCGATCCCCTCCTCCTCCGGCGTGCGGCCCGCGACTTCGTCCCACGAGCGGCCGTTCCACGTTTTCAAAAAGCTGCGATCCATTTTGATGTCGCTCACATGCTCCACCGTGTCCTCGCTCGCGCGGATGCGGACGCCGACGACGTGCAGCGCGGCATCGAAGGCGACCAGCGTGTTCGTCCACCCGCGATAGCCGACGATCGGATCGGAGACCGGCGCGGTCTGCAGCACGTAGCCGACACGCGCGCCGTCCGCGCCGAGCACATGCCAGCCGCCGCGATCACTTTCATCAATCTCCAGCCGCGATGCGCCAGGAAAAAGTGGCTGCACCTCCGCAAAGGTGAGCGGACGCAGCGACTCCACGCGCGTGCGCACCGCGTGCTCACGCAGGAGCCACGCGATGACGACGAGAATCGCGAGGCGGTAAAGCTGGAGGAGCGCGCGGCGCATGACGCGGCACAATGCAAAATTCCGAGCTGAGTTTCCAAGCAGCGATCTACTCCGGCGAAAAATCGGGCGCAGGAAACGCGGGCGCTCGGCCTGCCGCATTCTGCGCGGCGCACGACTCCGCGCTTGCCGCTCGCAGACGCGGCTTCGATAGTCCGCGCCCATTTTATGAAGCAAATCGGCATCGGCCTCGCCGGATTCGGCACTGTCGGCGCAGGTGTTTTCAAGCACCTCGCGGAAAATCGTGAGCTGCTCTCGCAGCGGCTCGCGCTCGACTTGGTCGTGCGCCGCATCGCCGTGCGCGACCCGAAAAAAGCGCGCGCCGTTTCCGCGCCCGCAGAACTTTTCACCGCGCGCTGGCAGGATGTCGTCGCGGACCCGGCGGTGCAGATCGTCGTCGAACTCATGGGCGGAATCGAGGAGGCGCGGCAGCTCATCGTGCAGGCCATCGAGGCGGGGAAAACCGTCGTCACCGGCAACAAGGCGCTGCTCGCCGAGCACGGGAAGGAGCTCTTTGACCTCGCGACGGCGCGCAAGGTGCCCATCTTTTTTGAGGCCGCGGTCGCGGGCGGGATTCCGATCATCAAGGCGGTGCGCGAGTCGTTCATCGGGAATCACATTCAGTCCATCCACGGCATCATCAACGGCACGACGAACTACATTTTGACCCGCATGACCGAGGCCGGCCTCGACTACGCCGAGGCGCTCGCCGAGGCGCAGGCGCAGGGCTACGCGGAGGCCGACCCGACGCTCGATGTGAACGGCTGGGACGCCGCGCACAAGGCGATCATCCTCGCGTCGCTCGCGTACGGCACGTGGATTTGCCCGTCGCAGGTGTTCGTCGAGGGCATCGAAAAAGTGACCGCGCGCGACATCTGTTTTGCGCGCGTGCTCGGCTACCGCATCAAGCTGCTCGGCATCATCAAGGCCGACGAACACGGGAGCATCGAGGTGCGCGTGCATCCCACGCTCATCCCGGAAAAGCATGTGCTCGCGAGCGTGAACGGCGTCTTCAACGCGCTCTGCGTCCACGGCGATGTCGTCGGGGAAACATTGTTTTACGGCCGCGGCGCCGGGCAGGATCCGACCGCAAGCGCCGTCATCGCCGACCTCGCCGAGGCCGCGCACGCGCTCGATTCGAAGCGGCGCGACTTCGGCTTCATGCCGCACGGACTTTACGGACAGTGCAAGCCGCTCGACGAAATCCTCTGCCAGTATTACCTGCGAATTCCCGTGGACGACAAACCCGGCGTGCTCGCGCAAGTCGCGGGCGTGCTCGGCGCGCTGAACATCGGCATCAGCTCGATGGTCCAGCCCGAGAGCGACGGCCAGAGCGCCGTGCTCATCCTCATGGTTCACGACGCCACGCACGCGCAAGTCCGCAAGGCGCTCGCGCAAATTGCCGCGCTGCCTGCCGTGAAAGGCGAGCCCGTGTTGTTGCGCGTCGAGCACTTCGCGGTCTGACGCATGAAGTCCGCAACCCGACGCTCGCGGCAATGCCTCAGACATGAGAGATTGTCGGCATGGACTCCGCGCTCCTGACGCCCGATCTGCTCGCGCCCGGCGACGGAAAATCGGCGGCACTCGGTCCGGCGCGATTCCGGTGGGATCGAGTTTCCTCCGCGGACGATCCGCTTTTTGAAATCGCTTTCGCGGTGCTCTGGGCGGAGTTCGGCGAAGCGCACGAAATGGAAACACGCGCGACGCTCCCCGCGCGTTTCACGACGGACGATGCGATGCGCTACGAAATGATCCTTGCGAGAACCGGCCAAAAAATTGCGGCGGTGCGCGACCACACCATCCTGTTTTCCGGGAGCGAAATCATCGTCCATCTCTCACACTTGCTCGTCGCGCCGGAATGGCGGCGCAGCGGACTCGCAGGCTGGATGCGTTCGGCGGCGATCGTGTCCGCGCGGGCGATGACGCAGACGCACGGACAGCCGGACGCGGCAATCACGCTCGTGTGCGAAATGGAATACGACGACGCCCGCGACCCGCGGCGCGCCGTGCGGCTCGCCGCGTACGAGCGTGCGGGCTTTCTGAAAATCGATCCGCGCGTGGTGCGCTATTTTCAGCCGGACTTTCGCGCGCCCGCGGAAATTGACGCCAGCGGCGGCGCATGTCCCCTCCCTTTTCAACTCCTGCTCCGGCACGTCGGGCGCGTGATGCAGCGCACGATCACCGGTGCGGAAGTGCGGCGCATCGTGCGCACGCTTTACGCGATGTACGGCGCGCAGTTTCGTCCGCAGGACATGGCGCATCCCGCGCTGAGCCTCGCGCGCTATCCCGCCGATGAGATCGCAATCGCGCTCGTTGCGCCGACGGCACCGGCATGAAAACGCTCACCGCTTTTTACCATCCCGGCTTCGCCGCGCCGCTCGGCGAACACATGATGCCGATTGGAAAATTTGCGCTCGTCGCCGACGCCGTGCGCGCGATGCCGGACGTGCGACTCGCCGAACCGTCGCCCGTGACCGAAGCCGATCTGCTCCGCGTTCACACGCCGGAATACATCGCCGCGATCCGCACCGGCGAGCCGCGCGCGCTCGCGGAGTCGCAGAAATTTCCGTGGTCGCCGCAGCTTTTTCCGAGCGTGTGCCTCACGGGCGGCGGATGTCTCGCAGCCGCGCGGCAGGCGCTGCGCGATGGCGCGAGCGCGGCGCTGGCGAGCGGTTTTCATCACGCGTGCGCGGATCACGGCGAGGGCTTCTGCACGTTCAACGGCCTCGTCGTCACCGCCGACGCGTTGCTCGCCGCAGACGAAGCGCGCCGCATCGCGATCCTCGACATGGATCTGCACTACGGCAACGGCACCGCGCAGCTCGCCGCGAGCCGGCCCCACGTTTTTGCCGTGAGCATTTACGGCAACGAATACTGCGCCAACACCGCTCACCGCGACGTGACGGTGCGCCGTCACGAGGACGGTGAAAATCACCGCTCGCACGCGCTGCCCGCCGGCTGTGATCGCGCGACGATGCTCTGCGCGATGGACACCGCACTGCCGCAAATCGCCGCGTGGAGGCCGGACCTGCTGCTCTACCAGGCC
>JBBQJR010000099.1:0-9443 GCA_038326125.1 Chthoniobacterales bacterium | reverse complement strand
CCGGGGCCGTAGAGCGTGACCCATGTGAGATTGAAAAGCACCGTCTGCCCCGCTTCCAGCGCCTTGAGATCCGCAAAGCCTTCGCCTTTGAACACGCGCGTGCCCGGGACCAGGTCGAAGACTTTCGCCTTGCCGTCGCCGACGGGCTTGTCGTCCCCGACGAGCACGGCGGTGAGCTTTTTCGCATCGAGATCCACGCTCTCGATTTTCCAAAGCTGCTTTTGCCGCGCGTGAAAAGTGAAGTCGTCCTCGATGCGCAAGCAGCGGCGGAATTCCCACTCCGGCGTCTTGCGCCGATACCACGTGTCGGGCAGCGGCGTCTTGTCCTCGGGATCGGTGAGGTAAAATAAGCCGCGCAGGTGCGTGCCGAGCGGGATGTCCTGCAGCGCGGCCGGCGCGCCGTGATACCACACCGAGCCGTAGGGCAGCATCGTGGCATCCAGCGGCAGATCCCAAATGCCGCGATCCTGACTGTCATTGCGATCCACGCGGATTTGAAAACGGCGATCCAGATGCGCGACGTGCATCAGTTCGCCGGTGACGGCGTGCGCGGAGCCCTCCGGCGGAAACTGACCCTCCACGAGTTGAAACCATCCCGGTTTGTCGTCCGCCTTTCTGTCCTTCGGATTTTTCTTCCTCTCGTCCGCCTTCACCGGCCCGTCCGCATCGGTGCGGAATTTTGCGGGCTCGGCGGAAAGGGAAAAAGTTGCGGCGAGCAGCAGACAGAAAACGCGACGCATGTCGTTCACGCCAGCATCTGCGAGATCGGCCCAGTGCTGTCCTGGAATTTCTCCAGCTTCACCTCCGCGCGCTGCAACATCGTGAGCAGCAGATTGCTCACGCGCGCGTCGCCGTCCACCGGGCGCGAGCAAATCTTGTAGTGATCCTGCGCGATGCTGACGTCGTATTTCCCGATCTTCGGGAGATTGAAATCCACGTGCGTGCCGTGCTTGTAGCCGAGTGATTTTCCGCCCGCGACGATGAGCGGGAGGTTCGCATTCCCGTGGCTGTGACCGTAGGCCATGCCGCTGCCCCAGAGCACCTGTGTGGTGTCGAGCAGCGCGCCGTTTTCCTCGCGGTGCGCCTTGAGCTGGTCGAGGAAGTAGCTGAATTGCTCGATGAGAAAAGTATCGGTCTGCGTGAGACGGCGGAGTTGCTCGGGGTCGCCGTTGTGATGCGACAGCCCGTGGCGCGTCTGCAAAATGCCGATCTCCGGGATGCCGCTCGTATTGCCCTCGCTGCCGATGGCGCAGGTGATCACGCGCGTGGAATCCGTGCGCAGCGCCATCACCATCAAATCGTAGAACAGCCGGTAATATTCGCCCGCCTCGGCCATGCTCAGTTTGCGCGTGAGGCGCGCCGCTTCGTCCGCCGGCACCGCGGGTTTCGGCACATTCAGCCACTCGTCCGCGCGCCGCGTGCGCTCTTCGACTTGGCGCACGGCGGTGAGGTATTCGTCGAGCTTGGTCCTGTCCTCGCTGCCGAGTTTTCGGTTCACGCGCTGCGCGTCGTCGGCGACGAGATCGAGGATGCTCCCGCGGCGGCTGAGCCGGCGGCGGATGGTCTCCTTGCTGTCCCTTTCCACTCCGAAGAGTGCGTTGAAAATCTGCTGCGTGTTCCGCTCGGCGGGGAGCTGGATGCCGTCGCGCGACCACGCGAGCGACACACCCTCGATCGCCATTTCCAGCGAGGAAAATCGCGTCGCCACGCCCTGCGCATCCGCGATGATTTGGTCGGCGGAGACGGTGTTGCGAAATGCGCCGCCGTCGCCGGGGACGTTCGCACCGGTGAGCCACACTTTCTCGCAGTTGTGATGTTTGCCGATGACCATCGGATGATGCAGTCCGCTGATCGG
The DNA here is from genome assembly GCA_038326125.1 of Chthoniobacterales bacterium. GTDB lineage: Bacteria > Verrucomicrobiota > Verrucomicrobiia > Chthoniobacterales > Chthoniobacteraceae > SXWH01. The sequence goes on along the minus strand of JBBQJR010000099.1, from coordinate 7,588 downwards.
CGTGATGTCCGCGCGGTGTTTTTCGAGCGGCTTCAGCGGCGCGGTGAATTCGTAATCCGCGCCCGCCTTTTGAATCTGCCAAGTCAGCGTGTTCACGCCATTCGGGATGTAGAGGAAGACGCTGCGCCGCGGCTTCGACGGCGCGGGCAGCACGGCCATGCAGTCCAGAAACGGCAGCGCGATGGTGGCACCCAGACCGCGCAGCATTTGGCGGCGGCTCATGCGCCAGCGATTGAGATTGAGGTTGCTCATGCGGTGTTCGTTCTTCCTGCGGAGGTTTTGTTAGCGCTTTTGGAAAAGGTCCGACTGCACGAATGCCTCGACGATGTCGCGGACGCGGTAGTCCTTCGCCTTGCTCGCCGCGGCGATGGTTTTGAGATCGTCGCGGTCGCTGAAGGCCACGCTGCGGCGCAGGCCGTAGGTCGCGAGTTTCTCGATGAAGGTGCGGTTGAACGCATCGAGGTCGTCGAGCAGCAGCTTTTTGAATTCATCGGCGTCCTTGTATTCGCGCCCGTCGGGGAGCTTGCCGGTTGGGTTCACCTTCGGATTCGCGCCCACGCCGTCCGTGACTTCCTCGGTGCGCCAGCGGCCGATGGCGTCGAAATTTTCAAACGCCAGCCCGAGCGGATCGATCCGCGCGTGGCACGCGGCGCAGCGCGCGTCGTGGATGTGCGCCTCGAGTTTCATCCGCAGCGTGGCCTTTGGTGAATCCACCGGCGTCGTCGGAATCGGCTCCACGTTTGCGGGCGGCGGCGGCGGCGTTCTCCCAAAAATCGCCTCGCTCAGCCACACGCCGCGATGCACGGGCCGATGCCGTGTGCCGTCGCTCGTGAGCGAAAGAATCGCCGCTTGCGTGAGCAGTCCGCCGCGATGGCTGTCGGCGGGCAGCGACACGCGCGCAAAACTATCGCGCGGCAGACCCGCTTCCGGCAGGCCGTAGTATTGCGCGATGCGCGCATTCGCCATCGTCCAGTCACAGTGCAAAATGTCGCGCAGCGTGTGGCCACCGAGCAGCACTTCGCGGAAAAATGCGCGCGTCTCGCCGACCATGCTCGCCTCGAGATTTTTGTCGTAGTCCGGGTAGAGTTTTTTATCCGGCGGGAACATGCCGACCTTGCGCAGCCGCAGCCACTGCGTCGCGAACGAATCCGTGAATCGCGTCGCGCGTGAGTCCGCGAGCATGCGCGCGACCTGCCGCGAAAGTTCCGCCTTGTCGTGCAACTTCCCTTTTTCCGCGAGCGAAGAAAGCTCCGCATCCGGCATCGTGCTCCACAGCAGATACGAGAGCCGCGAGGCAATCTCCCAGTCGTTCAGCGTCCCGCGATCCACCGTCTCGTCGCCCTCGGCGATGAAGACGAAACTCTTCGAGCAGAGAATCGCCAGCATCCCGGCTTTCACCGCGTCGCGAAATTTTTCCTTCGCTGAAAGTTCCGCCTTCACGATGCCCATGAACTCGTCGATTTCCGCACCCGCCACCGGCCTGCGGAAAGCGCGTCGCGCCAGCTTCGCGAAGCCCTCGCGCACCTGCTCGATGTTCCCATCTTCACTCGGAAAATAATCCGCGCGTCGCTGCATCTCGTCGTCCGTCTTGATCGGCCCGCTCCACGAAACTGAGTCAATGATCAGGAACGGGTACCGCGGCCTGCCCTGCTCGTCGGTGAGCTTCATCTGCCACGGGCTGCGCCCGATTTTTGTGCTGATGAAGGGCACGTCGCCATGCCGCCCCGAGCGCGGGATGTTCGACGGTCCCGGCACGTCGTTGTACACTTCGATCGTCGGCCGGCCCTTCGGCAGATGCGCGCGGAAAGTCACCGTGATCGGCTTGTCCTCATCCGCCACGATGTCCTGCTCGAACAACACGCGATCCAGCTTTGCCTCATACACTTTCAACCGCGGCGCGAGGCCATTCTCCGGCTTCAGCCCGCTGAGCTGGTAGCTGATCTCGTAGATGCCCGCCTCCGGCAGCGGCTCCTTCAAATTCGTGTAGCGGTAGATGTCCCCCGGCCACATCTCGTAGCGCACCTTGTCGAGCAACCCCGCCTCGCGAAGTCGCTCGCGGTGCCGCTCCTGCACTTGGTTTTCCTCGAGGGCGGGCTTCCTGCCGCCGAACGCTGGCGCGGGCTTCGCGTTTTTCGCCTTCGGGTCCGGCATCTCGGGATACGCCTCCGCGAGGATCGTCTCTGCTGCCGCGAGATATTTTTCGATGTTCGACGGCGACAGCGTGAGCACCGAGCCGATGCGCTCAAAGCCGTGCCACTCTGGATCCTCAAGCAAGTTGCCCGGGTCCGCCGCGTCGAACTGGACACCGAGCAGATCGCGCACGGTGTTCACGTACTCATCGCGCGTCAGCCGATTGTAAGACACGCGCCCGCGCGCCGCCATGCGCGCCGATTCGCCGTCTTTCATCCGCGCCGCGAGCCACTCCACCGTGCGCGCGCTCGCCTCCGCCGACGGCCGCACCTTTTCCTTTTTCGGCGGCATCTCGCCCGAATTGATCCGCTCCATCACCTCGAGCCACTGCGGCGTGTTTTCAAAGCCCACCTTCGTCGAAAGCGTATCGATCCGGAATTCACCCTTCTGCTTTTCCGGCCCGTGACAATTTACGCAATGCTTCTCGAGATAGGCCTGCACGTTCGGCTCAATCCCGTCCGCCGAAGCTGCATGCGCAAGGTTGGTGCCGGCAGCGAGCAATGGACCGAGGGAAAAAATGAAAGCGAAGCGGCAAGACATGTCTGTGGCATGGAACGAACGCCACACCGCTTCCATCTTAGATCGGTTTAGACGAAAGTGCAGCCGGGCGTATCCGCCCCTTTTTCGTCCTCGTCCTCGTCCTCATCCTCGCTCTCGTTCTCTTCCGCCGATGTGGCTCAGCGCAAAAACAGACTGCCCCGACCGCATTCCTCCGCGCGGCTTGTCATTCGCCCAGCGTCGCGCCATGCACCGCGCATGAGCTTCTGGACTCCAAACATCAATCGCCGTGGCCGCATCATCCGCGGCCTCATGTCCCTCGTCCTGTTTGCTGGCGCAGGCGTGGCGCATCGCCACGGTCTCACGTGGTTCGCCGTGCTCCTCGCGCTCGCCGGCGCTGTCGGCGTCGTCGAAACCGTGCGCGGCTGGTGCCTGCTGCGCGCGTGCAAAATCAAAACGCGGTTCTGAACCGCGGCGCACGCACCAACGCGGAAAATTCCCGCGTTAGTTCGATTTCAGTCCCGCGGTGTTCACCGCGATCACGCGATAGTCGTGCGGCTTGCCATCCGCCGCCGGGTCCGTGAAACGCATCTGCGCGAGCGGCTGCACGGGCGTGTCGCTGTATTGCAGGTTTTGAAAAATGGGACGGCCAAACGGATTCTTCGCCTGCTCCGCGAGATTCGCGATCACCTTGCCATCGCGCTCGATGATGAATCCCGCGAGCCCGCTTTCGAGATCAGCCTCAGCCTCCCACGTGATCTCTCCACCCTGCACGCGCACGTTCGTCGGCGCGGGCGGTGGCGTCGTGTCGGCGACGGCCGTGTCCTTCACGTACTGCGCCCACGCCTTCGCGACGGACTCGTTCGGCAACCACACGGATTTTTCGAGCGCGCCGGAAAACTTTCCCGCAGGCACCGGTGCAGTGATCTCACCAGCGTTCAGGAAAAGCGGTGCAAGTTGCGCGCTCGCGGTCGGCATCGGTTTCGGCGCGTCGCCGATTTTCTCCGGCAAGCGCGCCGAGAGGCACGCGTCGAGCCACGGGATCGCCAGGTAGCGCTGGTTGCCGCACTCGTGCGCCGTGAGCGGATCCACCGCGACGCCGATGAGCCCGCCTTTGCCGCGCAGCGCGGTGAAGAACGCCTCGTTCGACCGCCACCCGCCCGCGAAACGGCCCACCTTCACCGTCACGCCTTCCTTCGTGCCGAGGTTGCACATCATGGGCACGCCCGCCGCGGCGTCCGGCACGGAGTACGGGTAGATCGCCACACGCGCGCCGTCCGCTTTCAGCAAAGGCACGCCGGAGCGCAGCCAGACTGCGGCAACGCGATCGGGGTGCAGCAGCGTCATCCCGCCGCACCAATGCCCGCCACCGCTGTGACCCCACAGCGCCCACGGAACGCGCGCGAGTTCGGGATGCGCGGACTTCGCGCCGAGATCGGCGAGCGATTTTTGGAAAGCCGCATCGGAGCCATTCCGCGGGTCGCACCAGAGCTGGCAGTCTGCCTTTTCCGGCTGCTCGTAAGACGGCGCGAGCAGCGCGCACGCGTGCTTTTTTGCAAGGGCCTGCCAGTGCAGATCGAACGCGCCCGTGAGGCCCGACTTGCACGAGCCTTCGCCGCACCCGTGCTGATGCACGATCACGCCGCGCAGCTCCTTCAAGCCCGGCGGAATCCAGATCGTGTAGTTGACCGCGAACGGAAGCTCGCCCGGTTTTGGCGACGCCGGAGCCTCGTAGCGCACGCGAAAATATGGCGGCTCCGCGGACGGAAAAACATCGTACGGCGGCTGCTGCGCGCAGGCCGAAATCGCGAGCGCGAGGAGCAGGAGGAAGGAGAGACGCATCCGTCAAGACTGACCATCGCGCGCGGCGCAGGCAAGCGGCGCAGCGCGTGTGCCTGCGCCAGCACGGGCGCACGCTCGACATCGCCGCGGCATTCGGCGAATCGTCCCGCGAATGGACCTCCTCACGCTCGACCTTCCCGGCATCCGCAAAGTCGCCAGCGGCAAAGTGCGCGAGATTTTCGATCTCGGCGAACACCTGCTTTTCGTCGCCACGGATCGCATCTCAGCGTTCGATTGCGTCCTGCCGAACGCCATCCCGCGCAAAGGCGAAGTGCTCACGCAGCTCTCGGCATTCTGGTTTGGAAGAATGAAGTTCATCGAGAATCACGTCGTCGCCGTGGACTTCGCCGATTTTCCCGACGTGCTGAGACCCTACGAGGATCAGCTCCGCGGCCGCTCGATGATCGTGCGCAAGGCGAAACCGCTGCCGGTCGAATGCGTCGTGCGCGGCTACCTCATCGGCTCGGGTTGGAAAGACTACCAGCGCACCGGCGCGGTGTGCGACCTCGAGCTGCCCGCCGGCCTGCAGCAGGCGGAGCAATTGCCGCAGACCATTTTCACGCCCGCTAGGAAAGCCGCGACCGGCCACGATGAAAACATTGCGTGGGACGACTGCGTGCGCCTTTGCGGCGAGCACGTCGCGACGCGCGCACGCGAACTCGCGATCCGAATTTACGAGGAAGGCCGCGCGCACGCCGCGGAGTGCGGCATCATTTTGGCCGACACGAAATTTGAGTTCGGGCTGATCGATGGCCATGTGATCCTGATCGACGAAGTCCTCACACCCGACAGCTCGCGCTACTGGCCCGCCGCCGAATACCGCACCGGCATTTCGCCGCCGAGCTACGACAAGCAGTTCGTCCGCGACTACCTCGAAACGCTCGACTGGGACAAGACCGCGCCGGCGCCGCCGCTGCCGCCCGACGTGATCGCAAAGACCGCGGCGAAATACACCGAGGCCTTCGAGCAGCTCACCGGCCGCGCGCTGTAGCGCCGCGATTTTCCGTAGCCGCCGAAGGAAGGAGGCGGGCTGATCAGTTTTTCCGCAATCACGCTGCGAGCGAAAAGTGCCCGCTTCCTCCCTTCGGCGGCTACGAAGGTTCGCTACCGCCCGAGCGACTGGAGCAACTGCTGCGCGTCGCCGTAGTCCGGCTGAATCGTGACCGCGCGCTGCGCCGCTTCGTGTGCTTCCCCGATTTGTCGCAAGCGCACGTGGATCGTCGCGCGGGCAAATGGAATGCGGGGGTCGCGCGGGTCCGCCGCTTCGGCGCTGCGCAACGCTTGAATGGCCGCGGCCGAATCGCCGAGGGCGTTGCGCGCGAGACCGAGATTGTACCAGGCGCGCGCGTGCTTCGGATCAAGCTTCACGGCTTCCTCAAATTCCTGCACCGCGCCTTTCATGTCGCCCGCCTCGTTCAGCGCGAGCGCCAGATTGTAGCGATACTCCGCCTGCTTCGGCTCGAGTCGCACCGCGTCCCGCATCTGCGCGAGCATGTCGGCGGTGCGGCCCTGCGTTGCGAGCAGCCGCGCATATTCGTTGCGGATTCCGCCCGAATTTGGGTCCCAAGAAATCGCGCGCTCGAAATGTTTCAGCGCGCCCGCGCTGTCGCCGTGCGCCGCCGCCCACGCGCCTTTTTGCAACTGGCCCGTCGGCTGGTCGGCGGCGAGATCGATCGCAAACTTCACCTCGCGAACCGCGCGCGATTTTTCGTCCAGCGGCTGATGCAGCGCGGAGGCCGCCGCGACCCGCACCGTGCGCTCGCGATCCTCCAGCCGAAGCTCGAGCACATTGCGCGCAGCGTCGGCCTCCGCACCGCCGACGAATTCCAGCGCCTGCACCGCCGCCGTGCGCACGAGCGGATCGGCGTGCTGCGCGTAGGCGAGAAAAGTGCGCGCGACCGCCGGCTCGCCGCTCCTCGGCCCGAGCAGCCGGAGCAGCGAGGCTTTCCAAAACGCATTTGGCTCCGCCTGCACGAGCGCCAGCAGCGGCGCGGACGAAACGCCCGGATTCGCGCGCGCCTCCGCGACCCGCTGCGCGCGCTCGCGGGTCGGGCGCTGCATTTTTGCGCCCCACCATTTCTCCGCCGCCGCGAGCGACCAGTCCGCGTCCTTGTCGGTGTGGCATTTGTTGCACGCGTTCGGCACGCCGAGCTGCTTCGTGAGCAGCGGATCGGGAATGATGAACCCGTGGTCATGCCGCGGGTGGCGCTGCATGTAGGTCGTCACCGACATGTGGCAGCTCACGCACTGCGCGCCCGCACTGTCGGCGCGATGAAAGCTGTGCGCGACCGGATCGATCACCGGCGCGATGACGGTGCTGCCGGGGATTTGTCTCGGCGCGCCGGAGTGGCAGCGCAGGCAGAGCGCGTTGCCGGGCAGGCGCGGCTTCGCGGCGTGCGGGTCGTGGCAGTCCACGCAGCGCACGCCCGCCGTGTGCATTTTGCTGCCGTGGAACGAGCCGAATTCGTACAGCTCATCGCGGATTTGTCCGTCGGGAAAATAGAGATCGCTCTCGTCCACGGTCGTGAGCTGGAAATGCTGGCCGAACGCATCGCCCGGCACAAAGTCACCCGTGAGTTCGCGCCGGCGCGCGTGGCACGAGCCGCACGTGTCGAACTCCTGATCGCGGGTGAATTTTTTAACACCGGGCTCCGCCGCCTTGCTGTTCGGATACTGCTGCCTCCACTCCACATGCGCCTTCATCGGCCCGTGGCACGACTCGCAGCCGACGCTCATTTCCGCCATCGTCGTGTGATACGTGTCGCTCGCCTCGTCGTAATTTTTCCGCGGCCGCGTGTTGTGGCAGGTCGCGCACATCGCGTTCCAATTCATCCCGCGCCCGGTCCAGTGCCCCCACTCGCCGGGCTTCCGATCCTCGTCGCCATAGACATCGAACCACTCGCTGCGCCTCGGATCGTACGCGACTTCCAGCGCCTGAAAACGCCCGCCCGGACGCTCAACGAGAAACTGCCGCAGCGGATCGTGCCCGATGACGCGCGCAATCGGATACGCCTCAATCTTGTCGCCGAAGCCGAGCGTTTGCATCGTCGGTTTGCCG
>JBBQJR010000098.1:0-9457 GCA_038326125.1 Chthoniobacterales bacterium | reverse complement strand
CAAGCTTGGCTGGTCACAGGCCGATTTTGCCATTCACCTTCAGCTCGCCGGATGGAATATCAGCCGCAGCGGCGTCGCGAGAATCGAAGCGCAGCTCGCCCATGTCGGCGACCGCGAGCTTTGCTACCTGCGCCAAGTGTTGCGAGTGGACGTGAAGGAACTGTTTCCAGCACTCAATCCTCACAAAACCTTTCGCGAAGGGCTCGCCGAGTTGCTGAACAAAGAGCGAGTGGGAGAACTCGCCGCTACGTGAGCGGTATAGAGAGGCGCAGTCCGCAATCCTTTGGACCGACTCGCAAAGAAATCCCCATGCTCCGCGTTGAAATTCCAGATGATTTGTTGATCCGGGCCGTAAGCGATGCGGTCGAACGACAGCTCTCGCGGATCAACGAGTTCAGCGGTTACGTCGATCTAAAGGGTGCCTGCAAATATCTCGCCGTCGGCGAATCGCAGTTCAAGGAATGGGTGCGGCTCGGCTACGTGGACGACAAGGCGCTGCTCTACCTTGCCGAGGTGCTGAAAGTCCCCGTGCAGGATTTGTTTCCCGCGAGAACCGGCGGCAACCGCCTCCACGAATTCATGGAGAAGCTGGAGACCACCAGATTCTGAATTTTTGTGAATCGATTCACTGTGGGAACGACGAAAGTTTGTGCGCCTGCTTGGGCAGAAAGCGGCGAGCGGGGAAGCGAGTCTATGAGGATTGTGTGTTGCCCGGATTCGGCGCATTCAATCCCCACCCTCGAAAGTGCATCACTCAGTTTTTCGTGATGAAGCGGACGAAGACAGCAGCCGGATCCGACCGCATTCCGGTTTTGCCAGTGACGGAGCCGACGCCAGTTCTGCTCAATATTCATCAGCTCGCAATGGCTTTGAATGTCGGTCGAACAACTGTGGAAAATTGGACGCGGAGTCGGAGAATCCCGAGTATGAAACTCGGTCGGGTATTGCGGTACGATCTCAGTCGTGTGTTGGCAGCTCTGGAAGCGTACGAGCGCAGAGCGATCTGAGGCGTAAGAAAAAACATCCGGCAAGTCGCGTCAGCGGAGTTTTCCGAGGTAAGAACCGTGATCCGTCACGCGACCATCGATCCTCGTAATCGGTCTCCATGATTCCAGCGGCGCTCGTGTTGACGCACTGTTGACACTGTTTGCAGGTTTCGGCGGGTCTTGATGGGTTTCAGTGGGATCGCGATCAAAATCCGCGTTAGTGCCGCAAGTCATTCCGCTTCAGGTATAAGAGCCATTTCCTGAGTAGGAAATGGCGGAAGGGGTGGGATTCGAACCCACGGTAGGTTTTACCCTACTCTCGATTTCGAGTCGAGTGCCTTTAACCACTCAGCCACCCTTCCATTGCGAGAGCGGATTACTATGCGGGGACTTCGGCGGTCAGCAAGGGGAAAAACCGACCGGGCGTGCGCGATGGGCTCAGTCTGGCGACTCTCAGCGATGCCGCGGGAGCTTGGCGATCGTCGTCCAGAAAAAATCGATGGCCTGCACGATCTTTACCATCTCATCGAGGTCGGCAGGCTTGGTGACGTAGCAGTTGGCGCGCAGTTCGTACGCGCGGCGGATGTCGTCCTCGGCTTCGGAACTCGTGAGAATGACGACCGGAATCAGCTTGAGCGCTTCGTCGCGGCGGATTTCTTCGAGCACTTCGCAGCCGTTTTTGCGCGGCATGTTGATGTCGAGCAAAATGAGATCGGGCCGTGGCGCGTGGGGGAATTTTCCGGTGCGGCGCAAAAAGTCCAACGCCTCAAATCCATCCCGCGCGATGCTCACGCGATTCGTGAAGTCCGCGCCCTTGAGCGCCTCTTTCGTGAGGACCACGTCGCCAATATTGTCGTCCACGAGGAGGATTTCGACCGTCCGGCTGTGAGTCATGATCATGGGCTAGATTTCACCCGGCAGGCAGCGGCTTCTTATCGGGAATTGTAAAGAAAAAAGTCGAGCCGCAGCCGGGTTGCGACTCCAGCCAGATCCGGCCGCCGTGGCGCTCGACGATTTTTTTGCAGACGGCGAGGCCGATGCCGGTGCCGGGGAGTTCGGTGCGTGCGTGGAGCCGCTGGAAGATGCCGAAGATGCGCTCGAAGAACTGCGGCTCGATCCCGATGCCATTGTCGCTCACGGAAAATTCCCACCCTTCCGGCCGGCGCTGGGCGCGGACTTGGATGCGCACGGGATCCTTGCCGCGGAACTTGAGGGCGTTGCCGAGGAGATTTTGGAACAGCTGCGCAAGCTGCGTGCTGTCGGCCATCACTTCTGGCAGGCTGTCGCAGGTGATGGTCGCGCCCGTTTCGGCGATGGCGAGTTGCAGATCGTCCATCACCTCGCGGAAAACTTTCGCGCTGTCAGTGCGCTCGGCGGGTTTCGCGCGGGTCTGCACGCGCGAGAGCGCGAGCAAATCCTGGATCAGCGACTGCATGCGTTTCGCGCCGTCCACGGCGAAGCGGATGAAATTTCGCCCCTCGGCATCGAGCACGCTGTCGTAGCGTTTTTCGACGAGTTGCAGAAAGCTCGCGACCATTCGCAGCGGCTCCTGCAAATCGTGGGAGGCGATGTAGGCAAACTGCGAAAGTTCGTCGTTGGAGCGCGCGAGTTCGGCGGCGGTGATCCGCAGCATTTTCTCGCTTTCCTTCCGCTCGGTGATGTCGCGGGCGACCGCGTAAATCAGCCCCGCGCCGAAATCCGCGTGCGCCCGCCACCGCAGCCATTTAAAGCTGCCGTCCTTGCATAGGTAGCGGTTTTCAAACGAAATCGTGTCCGTGCCGTCCTGCAGTCGGGTCGCTTCCCGGAGAGTCCGCTCGCGATCCTCGGGGTGGGTGAAATTGACGTACGGGACGGCGCTCAGTTCCTCCGTGGTGTGCCCGAGCGTGGTCGTCCACGCGGCGTTGATGCGTTTGAAATACCCGTCGAAATCCGCGATGCAAAGCATGTCGAGCGACATCTCGAAAAACGTTTGCAGCACCTTTTCGTGCCCGCCGGAATTTCCGGGAGTCTCGGCCATCGCGCGCGGTTCAGGAGCCGAGGTGGCGCCGGATGCAGTCGTCCACCTGATCGCGGCTCACCGGCTTGGCGAGGAATTCGCAGCCGCCGATTTCGCGGCGCGTCTGCGCCTCGTCCTTCGAGACAATCGCGGTGAGGAAAACGATCGGCACATTTTTCAGCGTCGCCTCCGCCTTGATCTGCGCCGCCACCGTGCCGCCGTCCGCGTCGGGCATGATCACGTCGAGGAAAATCATGTCCGGCTGGAATTCCTTGGCGACCTGCAGCGCCTTGAGCGGCTCATTCACCTCACGGATTTCATACGCCGGGAGGGTGAGGCGAAGCAGGCGCGTAAAGCCCGATTCGTCATCCACGAGAAGTATCTTTTTTTTGCTCATGTTCGTTCCTTCGTTTTGCCGGTTTCCAGACCGGCGGGTTTTAAAAGCAGCGTCGCCATTACACCGCCTTCGGGATGGTTTTCGATGCTTATTTTTCCGCGGTGCAAATCCATGATTTTTTGCGTCACCGAAAGCCCGAGCCCGGTGCCCTTGCCCGTGCTCTTCGTCGTGTAGAACGGCTCGAAAATGCGCGCGAGCATCGCCGGCGGCACGCCCGTCCCCGTGTCCCGAATCTCCACGACGATCGCCTTTTCCCCCGCGTGAAAACTGCTCCCGATCCGGTCGCCCGCCTCGTGCGGCGCGAAGTCCGCGGGGGTGATCGTCTTCGTCCGCGTGGCCACGAGCAGCGTCCCGCCCTGCGGCATCGCGTGCGACGCATTCGTCATCAGGTTCACGAAGACCTGCTCCATTTTGTTCGGCTCCGCGAGCGCGTCGGGGAGTTCGGGATCCAAATTTTGCACGACCTGCACATGCGCCGTCTTCAGATCGTGCCGCACGAAACGGAGCGACTTTTCGATCAGCCCATTGATCGGGCAGCGCTGCATGCCGAGTTCGCGCGGAGAGGAAAAGTCGAGGAGATCCTGCACCACGCAGCTCGCGCGGCGCACCGCGTCATTCATCTCCGCGATGACGGACTGCGCCTGCGGCTCGCGCGCGGCGGCGGAGTCGGTGAGATATTGCAGGCCGAGGAGGATGATCTGCAGCGGGTTCTTCACCTCGTGCGCCACCCCCGCGGCGAGCTGGCCGATGGAGTGCAATTTCTCGAGCTGCATGAGGTGCGCCTGCGCGGATTGCAGTTCGTCGTCCGCGCGTTTTTTTTCCGTGATGTCCGACATCAGCCCGTCGTACGAGACGATGCGCCCCGCGGTGTCGCGGCGGGGCACCTGCTTGTTGCGCACCCAGCGGATTGCGCCGTCCTTGCGCACGAGCCGGTGCTCGACCTCGAACGCCGCGCCCTCGCGGGCGAACTGCACGAGGCTCTGCACCACCGCCTCCCGGTCTTCCGGAAAATGATCGCGTGCCACAGGTAGCGGTCCGCCGCGAACTCCTCCCGCGAATAGCCGGTGACTGCGAGGCACCCGGGCCCGTGCTCCGTCGAGGCGGCCTGATCGTTTTCCAAAATGACCGTGTACACGTAATCCGTCACCGAATCCAGCAGCCGCCCATAGCGTTCTTCACTCCCGCGCAACGCGATTTCCGTCGTCTTCAGTTCCGTGATGTCGCGCGACACGCCGAACGTGCCAACGACCGCGCCGCTGTCATCCTTGAGCGCCATCTTCGTCGTCAGCGCCCACGTCGTGCGGCCGTCGGAAAAAGTTTCCTTCTCCATTTTTCCGAGGATCGGCTGGCCCGTCGCGAGCACCGCCGCCTCGTCCTCGCGCGCTTGCTCCACGTGCTCTGGCGAGAAAAAATCCGCGTCCGTTTTTCCGACGACTTGCGAGGGATCGTCAAAACCGTACAGCCGCGCCAGCGCGGGATTCACCTGGATGAACCGGCCCTCGCGCGTCTTGAAATAGACGCGGTCCGGGATGTTTTCCAAAAGCGCATCCAGCCGCCGCTGCTGGTCCGCGAGTTCGCGCGCGGTGCGCGTGCGCTCGATGGCCTGCCGGATTCGCCGCACGAGCAGGCGGCCGTCCGGCTTGCCTTTCGTGATGTAGTCCTGCGCCCCGAGCTGCATCGCCTTCACCGCGAGATCGTCGTCGTCCAGCCCCGTCTGCACGATGATCGGGATGCGCCCCGCATGCTCCTGCAGGCGCACCAGCGCCTCGAGACCGTGCGCATCCGGCAGCGTGAGATCGAGCAGCACGACATCCACGCCGCCGTCCGCGAGCAGCACGAGCGCCTCGGAGACACGCGTCGCGATCGTCATCGTGGCGAGATCGCCGCACTCCTCCGCGAGCATCACTTTCAGCAGCGCGACATCGCCGGGATTATCCTCGACGAGCAGGATTTTGATCGCGTCGCCGTTCATGGGAAAAAAGTGCGCGCCGTGAAAAACTTCCGCCCGGGGGCGGGCTGGGGATTTGTCTGTGGAATGGCCACTGGCGCAAGCGGGAATTGTTCAAGCCGGGGGCGTTTTCCCGCAAGCCAAAACCGGACCGTCGTCCCGCGCGGGAGCGACGGCGCCCGGCGGAATCAGAAAATCTCCGCGTCGTCCGGCAGCCCGGAGTCGTGGCGGATGCTGTCCAGCCGCTTGCGCGCGCCGCGCGCCGTCGCCGGCCCGCTGATGAGATGCGCGATCGCCTCGACGATGGCCGGCAGCGCGAGCAGCGCGCCGACTCCGAGCACCGAAAACGCCGTGGCCTTTTGCGCCTTGCGGCTCATTTTCCCGCCGAGCAAAAGCCCGAGACCGCAGCCGACGGCGGTCTGGGTGACGGCGAGGAGCGAGGTGTTGAGGACGTCGGTCTGCTTGGCGGATTCCATGTGCGGCCGGGGAGGATGCAGGTTTGGCGCGCAGTGTAAAGTGCGGACGCCGGGCGGGGAGTGGAGCAGCTTGAAATGCTGCCGACTTCACATTGAGCCGCAACCGCGGGGCGGAAGGACTTTCACCATTCAACGTCGAACCTTCAAAATCCAAAATCCGCGGCCGCGCGCAGGTGGTCGGCGGTGAATGTTCAATGTGGAATCTCGGATGTGGGATGCTGGAAATCGCCCTAGTGCAGTTCTGTTTCTTCCGCTACGAACGGCGCCGATGCAGCCCTCATCTCCCTACGTTCTCATTCTCGCCGGCGGCAGCGGTGAGCGGTTCTGGCCGCTCAGCCGCAAGGCGCGGCCCAAGCAACTACTCTCGCTTTTCGGCGGCCCGACGCTGCTGGAATCCACGCTCCGCCGGCTCGACGGCCTCGTGCCGCCGAAAAACATTCTCATCCTCACCAACGCCGAGCAGGAGTCCGCCGTGCGCGAAATCGCACTCGGCCTGCCGCCGGAAAATATCGTCGCCGAACCCGCCAAGCGGGACACCGCCGCGGCCATCGCGCTCGGCGTCGGCTGGGTCGCGGCGCGCGACACGGAGGCGACAATGATCGTGCTGCCCGCGGATCATTTGATCGAGGACACCGCCGGTTTTCAAAAGACGCTCATGACCGCCGTCGCCGCCGCGCAGCAGACCGGCGAGCTTGTGACCATCGGCATCCCGCCGACATGGGCGTGTCCAGGCTTCGGCTACATCGAGTGCGGCGGCACCATCGCACTGCGCGAAATTTCCGGCGGCCCCGCGGTGCATGAGGTGAAATCCTTCCGCGAAAAACCCGACGCGGAGCGCGCCGAGCAGTTCGTGCGGCAGGGAAATTTCCGGTGGAACGCCGGCATGTTCATCTGGACGATCCCCGCGATCCTCAGTGCGCTCCGCCACCACGCGCCGGAACTCGGCTCGTTCGTCACGCGCCTCCACGCCGGCGAGGCTTTCGCCAAAATGCTTGCCGAGGTGTTTCCGACACTGCCGAAAATTTCGATTGATTACGCGGTCATGGAAAAAGCGGGTCGTGTGCTCATGGTCGAAAGCGCGTTCGACTGGGACGACGTGGGGAGCTGGACCGCCGTCGCGAAATACCTCGCGGATCAGGGCGCGGGCAACGTCGGCAACTGCGACGTGAGCGCCCTCGATGCGTCCGGCAGCATCGTTTTCTCCGCGCAAAAACGCCGCGTCGCGCTGCTCGGCGTGAACGATCTTATCGTCGTGGACACGCCCGATGCGCTGCTCGTCTGCAGCCGCCATGAGGCCGAGCGCATCAAGCACCTGCTCGCGAAAGTGCCGCCGGAACTGCAATGAAGCGCGCGCTCGGCATCGATCTCGGCGAGGCGCGCATCGGCGTCGCCGTCTCGGATGAACTCGGGATGCTCGCGCATCCCGTCGCGACGATCGTGGTGAAAGAAACTGCCGACCCGCTCGGGCGCATCGTGCAAATCGCCACGGAAAAAGACGTGAGCCACATCATCATCGGCCTGCCGAAAAACATGGACGGCACCACGGGCGCCGCGGCGGAAAAGACCCGCGCCTTTGCCGACCGGCTGCGCGAAAAAGTGACCTGCATCGTGAAGCTGTGGGATGAGCGCCTCACGACCGTCGCCGCGCAGCGCTACCTGCACGACGCCGGTCGCAACGTGAAAAACAGCCGCGCGGTGATCGATCAGGTCGCTGCGCAGATCATTTTGCAGGGCTGGCTCGACTCGCAGGCGATGCTCGGGTGATGCGGCGCATGGCTGAAGCGCTCGATCGCCTCAAGCTCACCGTGGCGTATGACGGCGCGCCGTTCGACGGCTGGCAGAGCCAGGCCACGGCGAATGGCGTGCAGGATCACCTCGAGGCTGCGTTCCTCGCCGTCGCCGGCCTCCGCCTGCGCGTCCATGGATCGGGCCGCACGGATGCGGGCGTCCACGCCACCGGCCAGATCGCGCACGCCGATGTGCCGCGCGGAAAATTGGCACCCGCAACTTGGCAGGCGGCGCTGAATGCCAATCTCCCGCGCGGCATCCGCATCGTGCGGGCGACCCGCGTGCGCGGCGGCGATGCGGGATTTCACGCGCGCTTTTCCGCGAAGGGGAAGCGCTACATTTACCGCATCTGGAATGCGCCGTACCTGCATCCGCTGGAAATCGGACGCGCGTGGCACGTCCCGCGCACGCTCGATTTCGCACTGCTCCGCGAGGCTGCCGCGCTGCTCGTGGGCCGGCACGATTTCGCGCGCTTCACCGCGAAACGCAGGCAGAAGGAAACCGGCACCGTGCGCACGATCCACCGCCTCGCCGTGCAGGTGCGCGGCCCGAAGATCACGCTCACCGTCGAGGGCGACGGCTTCCTTTACAAGATGGTGCGCCTGCTCACGGGCACGATCATTCGCGTCGCGGAAAAGCGCGCGTCGCTTTCGTTCATCACCGACCTGCTCGATCTTCGCGTGCAGGCGCGCACGCACTTCATGGCCGTCGCGGACGGGCTGTGCCTCGCCCGGGTTTTTTACTGAGCGGGACTGGCGCTCAGAGCCCCGGGATTTTCGGTGCGCCGGGCGTCTCGGTCGTCGGCGCAGGCTGCGGGGCACCTTTCGGCTTCACCACGATCGCGTACGGCTCGTACACAAACTGCACGCCTGCCAAATCGCCCACGTAGCGCAGCACTTCGGCATACGGCACCTTCTGCAGCGCAATCGTGATTTTGGCGTTTTGCGTCTGCTCATCGAGCTGCATCACGAAGTTGATCGCCACTTTTCCGCCGCCGAGCTGGTTGCCCTTTTGCTTGAGAAATTCCAGCGTCTCCGCGAGCGACGCCTCGCGCAGTTCCACCTTTTCCATGATCAGTTTTTGCAGCGCCTCCTGCGTGCTGTTCCGCGGCGCCTTGCCCGCGTTTTGCGTGATTTCATCCGCGGCGATGCGGCGCAAATACGAAAGCGCCGTGCGGTTGTTCGGCTCGACTTTGCGGACGATTTCAAACTTCTCCTTCGCCGTCGCGAGGTCGTTGCGAATGTAGGCACGCTGCGCCTCAGTCATCAGATCGCTGATGTCGGTCGCGAAGGCGGTGGAGGCGACGGATGCCAGAGCAAGCATCCACGGGCGAGGTTTCATGACGAGGGGAATCATGCGCGAAAAGTTGCCGATTCTTCGCGCCCGCGCAACGAAACTGATCGTTATCTCTTGCTGCAAAACGGGCGGCTCGCGACCGTAAAAACCCATGCCGCCCGAGGTGCTCCTGCCGCTGTTGTCCGGCTTCGGCTACGCGCTCGCCGCGCTGCTGCTCAAGCGCGCGAGCGACGGCGGCGTCGGGCCGTGGCGCGCGATGTTTGTCACGAATTGGACGACCGCGCTCATCCTCGGGCTGTGGTGGTTCACGGGCGGGAAGCCGTTTGCGTGGGAGCACCTCGCGCACGCGATGCTCACGGGCGCGGCATTTTTCGTCGGGCAGATTTTCGTCTTCCTCGCGCTCAGCCGCGGCGATGTCTCGGTGGCCACGCCGGTGCTCGGGACGAAAGTGATCTTCGTCGTGCTCTTCACCAAAATGCTGACCTCCTCGCCGATGCCCGGCGCGTGGTGGAAGGCCGCCCTGCTCACCGCGCTCGGCACCGCGCTGCTCGGCGGCGGCGGTCCGGCGAA
>JBBQJR010000097.1:0-9490 GCA_038326125.1 Chthoniobacterales bacterium | reverse complement strand
CCCGCCGGCGAGGCCTGCGAAAAAGGCGGCGGTCACGAAGGCGAGCACCTTGTATTTTGTGGTGTTGATGCCCATCGCCTCCGCGGCGATTTCGTCATCGCGCACGGCGAGGAAGCCGCGGCCGTAGGTCGAATGCACGAGAGTCCACACGACGTAGATTGTGAGTGCCGCGGTGCTGAACGTCCAAAATACATTCGTCATCGGCGGCATCCCGCCGAGGCCCCGTTGCGCCCCGAGCGGTTCGGCATTTTGGATCACCACGCGGATGATTTCGTTGAAGCCGAGCGTGACGATCGCGAGGTAGTCGCCCTTCAGCCGCAGCGACGGCACGCCGACGAGCAGCCCCGCCGTGGCCGCGGCGAGCCCGCCGACGAGCAGCGCGGCGACAAACTGCACGGGATGCGGCAACTGGTTCGCCGCCGCGACCCACGCATTCAGCAGGCTGAAAACCGAATTCACCGCCAGCGCCAGCGCCCACCCGATCGCCTTCAACGCCACGAGCCACGCGGGCGTCCCGGCGAAAATCGGATACGGCACGAGCGGAAGCTGGATGCCGAGCGTGACCATGCTCGCGAAATACGCGCCGAGTCCCATGAAGCCCGCGTGGCCGAGCGAAAACTGGCCAGTGTAGCCGTTCACGAGATTCAGGCTGGAGGCAAGGATGATGGCGATGCCGATGCCGATCAGGATGTCGTAGTAATACGCATACTTCTCGATGAGCGTGACCATTTTCCCCGAGCTGTCCGGCACTTGGAAATGCCCGAGCGCCCACGAGGCGACGGCGAAAAAGATCACCGAAAACAGGAGCGAGATTTTCGTGCGCTCGAACATCGCTACACTTTTTCCCGCACGTTTTTTCCCAGCAGCCCCGCGGGTCGCAGCAGGAGGATCAAGATGAGCACGGCGAACGCGACGGCATCGCGATAAGTCGGCGACACGTAGCCGACGACGAGCGTCTCGACGATGCCGAGGATGATGCCGCCGAGCACCGCGCCGCCGAGATTGCCGATGCCGCCGAGCACCGCGGCGACAAAGGCCTTCAGCCCGGGCAGCATGCCCATGAGCGGATCAATGCTCGGCTGCTGGATGCTGGTGAGAATGCCCGCCGCGCCCGCCAGCGCCGAGCCGAGGCCGAAGGTGAACGAGATCACCAGATTGTTGTTCACGCCCATGAGCGAGCAGGCCGTGGGATTGAACGCCAGCGCGCGCATGGCCATGCCGATTTTCGTTTTCAAAACGATGAGCGTGAGCACGAGCATGAGCACGAGCGTGGTGCCGAGGACGATGACCTGCCCGGTCGTCACCGTGAGCGCCGTGAGGCTGCCCCACGACGGCGGCAGATCGATCGCGACATCCTCGATGAGCGTCGGGAATGCCTGCGGATTCGCGCCGAAAATGTATTGCCCAAAGCTTTCCAAAAACAGCGACACGCCGATCGCGGTGATGAGCACGGTGATCTTCGGCCGCTCGCGCAGCGGTTTGTAGCAGAGCTTCTCGATGATGATGCCCAGCGCCGCGCAGCTCAGCATCGCGATGAACAGCACGATGATCGCACCGCCGTAGCTCGGTTTGTTTCCAAAGAACGACAGCACCCGCGGCCCGACATAAAAACCCGAGAACGCCCCGAGCATGAAGATGTCGCCGTGCGCGAAATTGATGAACCGCAGCACACCGAAGACCATCGTGTAGCCGAGCGCAATGAGCGCATAGATCGCCCCGAGCGACAGCCCGTTGATCAGTTGCTGGATGAATTCAATGGCCTGTTCGCTCACGTCGGGCGCAGACGAAACCGAAGTGCCGCGCGAATGGCAATCGCGGACTGCGAATGTGAACTCATGAGAGCATGGGTGCTGCTGACCGGGAATTGCCAGCCCGCACCGCGACGGCTAATTTCGTCTCATGGATGCCGAAGATTTGGTGCAAACCATGCACCGCAAGGAATTCCGTCCGGTCGAACTCCACCTCGCCGACGGACAGAAGATGATCGTGCCTCACCCGGATTACTTCCTGCTTTTTCCCAATCGCAAATCGGCCCTGGTCTTCCCAGACGGGATTCACTTTGAGATTCTCGATCTGGCTGCCATCGTGCGCGCGGTGCCGGTTCAGCCTCCCGCGGCTGCCTGAAGAAAGTAAATCGCGTAGCTCTGTCGCTGGGGCCGGCGACTCGTCGGCGCTAATTCACGGCGCGACTGTCTGGAGGAACTTCATCGCACCGTTTTCGATCGTCAGGATCACGGCCGACTTCGACGCGTTCCGCTTTTCATCAATCGTGATCACGCCCGTGATGCCGCTGAAGTTCTTCGTCGCGGCGATCGCGTCGCGCAGCTTGGCTCCATCGGTGCTGCCGGCGCGCTTGATCGAGTCGGCGAGGATCATCGCGCTGTCGTAGCCGAGCGACGCCATGTCATCCGGCACCGCGCCGTATTTTGCCTGATACTTTTTCACGAACGCCTGCACCGTCGGATCTTTGTCTTCGCCGGAAAAATGCGAGGAGAAAAACGATCCATCCAGCGCGTTGCCCGCGACCTTCAGCAGCGATTCGCCGACCCAGCCGTCGCCGCCGAGCAGCGGCACCTTGATGCCGAGCTGCTTCGCCTGCCGCGCGATGAGCGCGACCTCGCCGTAGTAGCCGGGCACGAAGATCGCATCGGGCTTCGCTACCTTGATCGAAGTGAGCTGTGCTTTGAAATCCTTGTCGCCCGTCGAGTACTTTTGCTCCTTCACGATTTCGCCGCCGTTCTCCTTGAAGTGCTTCATGAAAAATTCCGCGAGTCCGACGGCGTAGTCCTGCTTCACGTCCGTCAGCACGGCGACTCGCTTGTAGCTTTTCGACAGCGCGAATTTCGACATCACCGTGCCCTGAAATGGATCAATGAAGCAGATGCGGAAAATATAATCGCCGACTTCCGTGACCTTCGGATTCGTCGAGGCCGGGGAAATCATCGGCACCTTGTTTTGCTGGCAAATCGGCGCAGCCTCGAGCGACTTCGACGATGCGACCTCGCCGAGCACCGCCACCACTTTATCCTGCGCGATCAGCTTCCGCATGATGGTCGCCGGCTGGCCCGCGAGCGACTGATCGTCCTCCGCGATGAGTTTCAGCTTTTTGCCAAGCACGCCGCCCGCCGCGTTGATTTCATCAATCGCGAGCTGCGTGCCCCTGTGCGACGACTGCCCGAAGCTCGCGCTGCCGCCGGTGAGCGAGGCAAATTCGCCGATGGGAATCTCATCCTGCGCATGAAGCGAGACGGCTGCAGTGAAAAGGAGGACGGCTGTGAGGAAGTGGATATTGCGCATGGCTGGATTGAAGCGCGGATTGCGCGCAAAGGGCAAGGCGCGGCTTTGCGCGGTCGGGAATTTCGAGGCGGGCCTCCGTCTCGGAATGCGCCGCCGCACCGCGTCGCGCTGACGACTTTCGACGCGCACTTCAGCGACCTCGCCAAGCTGTCCGACCCGCGGGTCAACCTGCTGGACCGTCCGGGAGTGTTCCTAATCTGGGGCTTTCTCATGCGACCTTGGTGGTTTGACCGCCCGCCGTCACCGCTTCGAGGATCACTTGGTTCAGGCTCTTTCCCTCGCGGTGCGCGCGGAGCGCGAGCGCCTTGTGCAGCGCGGGGCCGGGTCGAAAGACGAATTTTCCGCTGAAATTCTGCGCGAGCGCGCCAGCCGGGGCTTTCTGCTTTTTCGCCGCCATGTCCGAAAGGGTTTCCCCGACGAGATCGCAGAGCACGGCATACACCGCCGCCTCGCTTTCGCCGTGGGTGCCGCCGTGGAAAAGCTCGGGACAGCGCCCGATGAAGCATTGATCTTCGTCGCTCCACTCGACGATCTTCACGTAATGGCTCGCCTGTTTCCTGAGGTTGGTTTTCGCGGTTTTCATGGTTTGGATTTTTGCTGCGCTTCTGTGATCGCCTCGGAAGTCTCGCGTTCCTGATAGTGTTTGGCGTCGCGACCGGCGTTTCCGCTCATGAGCACTTTGACGCCCGAGGGGTGCGTCCACCAGCGGTGGTTGCCCTTGCCTGGACACCATTGGAACCCCGCTTTCTTGAGCTGCTTTTTCCAGTTCGCGAACTTTCTTTGGCACGGCTCAAGATAGTATCATGGTATCATCTGAGCGCAATGAAAAAGCGCCAGCGCGCAACCTCTTTTCCATCCCCGCATCCGGCAGCGCGTTTTCCTCCGCAGTCAGTTCCGCGTCGTCCACGGCGAGGGCGCTTCGCACCCATTCCTGCCGCTCCGCGAAGGACAGCCGTGGGATTTCAGAGAGGATTTCCGCGAAGCTCATGGGTGGAGAGTCGAGTCGGTGAATCGGTTTTCAACCCCGGCGTTCTCGGCTCGGAGGATGGATTTTTGAAATAATCAGTCCCTTTCCCCTCCCCATCGGGCTCCGGGGCTTGTGACGGCGTCAACTCAGCGAGGATACGCTCGTCCTTCATCTTGTAGCCGGGCAACGACGTCTTTCTCCTCGCGGAGATCTACAGCGTTCTCGAAGGAGTGAAAACCGAACGTCATCGGCAATCCTCGCGCGGGTCCGAACTCGCCGATCGCGGTCTGGATACGCGCTTCGAACCAACCGAGATTCGGATATCGTTCGTAATACGCAGCCGGCGCGAGAACGCGTAGATGCGCCTGCTTTGCGTCGCGCCAGTGACTCCGGGCGGGCGGTGATTCCTGGATAATAATCGGCACGTTCTTATCCACCAAGCGTGCGAGCGTCAGCGCCAAACCGTAGCGCACGACCTGGAACGCAGCGTGAATGGGCGTGTTCGAGTCGACTTTCAATTCGATCAGAAACACGGCTCCAGAGTCGTCCCGATACGCAAGATCAAGCCCGCCGGGATCACCGCGCGATCCGCCACTTAGCCCCGATCCTGTGGGCGTTTCATTCGCCCAGCGCTCTCCGCAAAATCCGGCGATCTTCCGCTGGAGGATAATCTCCTTTTGTGTGCTTTGAATCTCTCCCGAAGCCGCGGTTTTCGGCGACAAGTTCCAGCGCCAGTTATATCCTCCACGCGCCTGACAACCTGCCTCTACCCAGTTCACCGCGATGCGTTTCCACAGATCTTCGATCAATACGCGAACATCCAACTTCTCGATTTCGCGTTTGTTTAGCGCGTTCGCAGCCGTCACTGAAGAGTAGCCGCCAGCAGGATTACCGAGTGCCGTATTGATCAGATCAGCGGTGCCGTCGAGAAAGCCAAGTTGCGCACGAGGATGTGTGTTCATAGCTGAATGGTTTCCCCATCCTTCGCGATCTCCACACCCGGCACGAGTTCTTTCAGCGCTTCGGGGCGCTCGGTGTGAATCGGCACGATGCGGCGCGGATTCAGGTCGCGGATGAGTTTCACGAGGTCGGGCACGGTGGCGTGGCCGCTGGTGTGGCACTCGATGAAGTCGCCGCCAGCCGCAGTGATCGTGCGTTGCGCTTTCTGCCAGTCGTCGCGTTCGAGGTAGCCGCGCCACATCGAATAGATGCCGCGCGTTCCGCGTGGCACCACGCCTCCGAGATCGCGGGCAAGCATGGTCGGGCGGCTGAGTAGAACATATCGCTGGGGGTGAACGAGAACGTCGCTAAGGTCGATCTGCTGATGAATCAGGCGGTTTTCCACGTTGGGAACTTTACGCTGCGATTCGGGGAAATAGATCCGCAATCCCGAAGTGTGCGCGGGATCGGGAACGCCAATCTCCGTGTGCAACAGGTGCATCACAAATGCCGCGTAGAAATCGATCACGAAAGTTCGGCCTGCCTGGAGCGTGGCATTGTAGAAGCCGACAAGCCGATCCAGATGCTGCGGCGAGAGAAGGGCGAGCACGAGCGAAGGCGAGCCGTGGATTAAACTAAAGAGTTGCTCTTCCAGTTCGGGTTCTGTTGTGGCGACCGCATCATGGCTGCGCGAAAGGTGCGTGCCTTCGATGAGCAACAGGTCGAGCGGCGCCGCAGTGGCCGCTTCGATCAAGCGCTGCGTCATATCGGGCCTGCATCCATGCAGCCGCAAATCCCCGCTGTAAAGGACACGCCGCCCTCCGGCTTCGATCAGGAAAGCGACCGCGCCGAATATCGAGTGATCCACCGGAAACGCCGTCACGGTGAAGTCGCCGATGGTTTCCGGCTTGCCGAGTCGCAGGACTCGCTGGCGTTTCCGCGGCAGCGCATGTTGACCGCAGAAGATTTCGCCGGCCATCAGCATCTTGCTGGTGCTGCGCGGCAGCCACACTGGCACCTCTTCCGGCACGAGGTGGAGCAATCCGCTGTGATCGCCATGCGCATGCGAGAGGAGCACTGCGTCTGGCGGCTTCCCGGGCAGCGAGACTCCCGCGATCGGCGGTATCTTGTGCGGCGCGGAGTCGTCCAGCGGTGCCCCTGCGTCGATCAAGATGCGGGTGCGTTCCGTGGCGATCTCGACGCAACTCCCGCCGATTTGGTGGGAGCCGCGGTGAACTGTGAGTCGAACAGACGAAGTCATACCCTCCTGGGAACGAGGGACTGATTATTCCTCACTTCTCGCCGCCTCAAAACGGCAGCGGGAACTTCCTGCTGAAGGCATGCACTTCCTCGCGGATTTTCGCGAGGGCGGCGGCGTCTTCGCGGGCTTCGGGGGTGCGGTGCAGGAAGCCGGGTCAGTTGAGTTGGGGAGTCTCTTGGATTTCCACATGGGCGATCATCGCCACATCGAGAAGGTCCACCGCTTCCTTATCCGCGACGGCCACGACGAGTGTCCTGCCTTTGGGCGTCAGCCACGCGAAGTCCTGATGCGGGACGGTGAAAGCTTTCTCGCTGGGCAGGAAAACCGTGAAGGGGCGGAAGGGGCTGGCGTGCAGAAGTTGTTTCAACTCGTCGGCGTTCATGAGGACGATGTGGCACAGCGGGGGCGGAGATTCAAGGTCAGCTTGCGCGCGCTCAAAACGGCAGCGGGAATTTCCTGCTGAAGGCATGCACTTCCTCGCGGATTTTCGCAACGGCGGCGGCGGCTTCGCGGGCTTCGAGGGTGCGGTGCAGGAAGCCGGCGATGTCCATCATTTCCTCCTCCTTTACGCGGGGGCGGCAGGTGCGTCATGCGAATGGTGCGATGAGTGCGATGGCTCCGGTGCGGTTTTTCCGGTAGATGCGGAAGTCTTGGTCGAGCGTGAAGACCGGTGTGTTGCCAGAGAGTTCTGCCATGCGCACGAGGCATGCATCGGCCAGCGACATGGGAATGCCTTCGTAGCTCTCCATCAGTTGCAGGACTGAGGGGAGTTCGGCGCGGAGGTCGAAATCCAGAATGATCAGCCTTTCCCTCAGGGCGGTCCGCAGAGACGCGCAGCCGCCATGCACTTTTGCGAGCAGGTGAAATGCTTCCGTGAGGACAGGCTCGCAGGTGACGCAGGGTTCCGTCCATACGGAGAAATTTTCGAGCACCCACGCATGTGAGGCTTCGCGTGTGGAGAACAGGGCGACGAGCGGCCCGGTATCAAGCAGAACGCGGGACACCGAAGCCCTCCATGTGCGCGGCGTTCGTGGCCAGGTCGGTCGGGCACTCCGGGTCGCTCACCGTGAGCGCGGAGAGCCGCGCGAAAATGCCCGGCTTGGGGCTTTCGCCGGCTGACATCGTCCGCTCCAGCGCTTCTTGCACGATGGTGTCAGGTGTCACGCTGCGACGCTGCGCCTCATGCTGCAGGCGTTCGGCGAGAGGTGTGGGAAGGTGGACGGTCACCGTGCTCATACCTGGATATTATTTGTGTCGGGATGCTGTCGCAAGTGTGCGTTTCACCGCGACACCGCTCAGAACGGCAGCGGAAATTTCCTGCTGAAGACATACACTTCCTCGCGGATTTTCGCGAGGGCGGCGGCGTCTTCGCGGGCTTCGAGGGTGCGGTGCAGGTAGTCGGCGATGTCCATCATTTCCTCCTGTGGTGTCGAGGGGGATGGGCGGGCAAGATGGGTCATGTCGCAGGCTGCGTCCAATCTTCCACCGCGAGGCCGGTGATGCGGGTGAATTCGGCGACGTTGTTGGTGACCACGGTTCCGCCTTCCTCCAGTGCGGATGCGGCAATCCATAAGTCCTGCTCGCTGATGGACTGCCCGCGCCTTTCCAGATCGGCGCGGATGTGTGCGTAACGTTCGGCGGTGGCGAGCGAGGGCAGCACGACGGAGTAGGGCGAAATCACGGCGTTGAGCTTCGCGGTTTCCTGCGCGGGGCGCGCGCACTTTTCGACGCCGAGGCGCAGTTCGGCGTAGGTTTGCAACGCGAGGACGATCTGCGATGGCGGCGCGGACATGATGCGCGACCACGCCTCGCGCGAGCGCCCGCGCAGGCAGAATACCCAGATGTTTGTGTCCACGAAAAAGCGCACGCAGCGGTGTCAGTCGAAGCTCGGCGCAGGACGCCAGCGGTGCCGTTCAGGAATCTCGAAGGCCGCATCATCCGCGAGGCAGCCGAAGAGCGATTCATAGCCCGCAGGGCGCACGCCGGTGCCGGGGATCTCTGCCGCGCCTGCTTCGCCGAGGCTGCGGCGGATGGCGGCAATTTCCTCCGGTGAAAGGTGGGGAAGCTCAGCGAGAATTTCGGCGGCGCTCATGGTGAAAGTATGAAGCAAGAATCCAAGAATCCAAGAGCGGCTTTCAGGCTTCACGCATCGCTCAGAACGGCAGCGGGAATTTCCTGCTGAAGGCATGCACTTCCTCGCGGATTTTCGCGAGGGCGGCGGCGTCTTCGCGGGCTTCGAGGGTGCGGTGCAGGTAGTCGGCGATGTCCATCATTTCCTCCTCCTTCATGCCGCGCTGGCGGTGGCTTCGCGCGAGAGCAGGTCGCGGAAGACGTGGAGCCAGTGTTGCTTTTGCCGGAGCAGGGAGGCGGATGAGTCGAGCCGTTTTTCGAGGCAGAGGCGCGATGCGGTGTCGGACAGTCGCAGGAGGCGGGAGCCGTCGGTGAGCTTCACGAGGTCAATCTGGATTTCGGAGTTCATGGTCGCGCGTCAGCGGAAGTGAAACATTTCCAGCATCCGATTCAAGTTCAATGGTGTCGCAGCCCCCAGTCGGTCGTGCATGTCGTAGGCGATGCGGTCGAAGTCCTGCTCGTTGAGTTCGACGACGGAATCCGGCGCGGGATCGGCAGCAACAGTCGCGGCTTCGAGCACCTCGTGGTAGAGCGTCACGGAGAGTTCGCGGTCGTCGAGGCCTGCCGCCACAGTGATCTCGAAGCGGCGTCCGATGATGCTCGTCTTTGCGAGCGCCGGTCTGCCGATGGCGTCTGTGAACGGTTCGCGCGAGGTTTCAACTCGCAAGAGTGTGAACCCGCCAGTCAGCCGTGCGTTTTGAAAAACCGAGAGGTCCATCGTATTGCATCAGCGGCGGTCACGAATGCTCACCGCATCAGAATGGCAGCGGGAACTTCCTGCTGAAGGCATGCACTTCCTCGCGGATTTTCGCGACGGCGGCGGCGTCTTCGCGGGCTTCGAGGGTGCGGTGCAGGTAGTCGGCGATGTCCATCATTTCCTCCTCCTTCATGCCGCG
>JBBQJR010000096.1:0-9492 GCA_038326125.1 Chthoniobacterales bacterium | reverse complement strand
CGCGATCCACTGGCGCGCGACACTGCTATGGCGCTGGAAATTTGCGCTCGCGCTCGCGAACAACCGCATCGCCGGCACGAGCATCGAGCGCGCGCGGCTGCAGGATCGCGTCGGCTCGGATACCGGCCTCATGGCCACGCTACTCGGCCGCACGCCGCGCGCGGAGGAAAGTGACGCGTGGCTGCGCAGCGGGGACGGCCTCGCGCTGCTGCTCGCCTCGCCTGCCTTTCAACGCTGCTGACATGATCGCCGAATCTCACCTTTCCGAAAATCGCGACGACAAACGCACGCTCGTTGTGGTCTTCCTCCGCGGTGCGGCGGATGGGCTCACGCTCGTCGCGCCGCTGGGCGATGACAACTATCACCGTTTCCGCCCGCGCCTCGCGGTTAAGCGCGGCGATGTCGTGAAGCTCGACGGGTTTTTCGGCCTGCACGCAAATCTTCGCGCGCTCGAGCTCGCGTGGAAAGACGGCGACCTGTGCATCATCCACGGCGCGGGCGGCGAGAGCGACACGCGCTCGCACTTCGAGGCGCAGGAACTCATGGAGCACGGCGGTCCCGCCGCGGGCGGATGGCTCGGGAGATTTTTGCGCGGCAAAAATCCGACGCAAAGTCCGTTGAGCGCCGTGGCCCTCGCGCCGACGCTGCCCGAACTGCTCTCCGGCGCTCCGGCTGCCGCGGCGTTTGAATCGCTGGCGGAATTTTCGCTCTCGGAAGGCCGCGGAAAATCGCGCGTGCCGGCGAGTTTTCCGCGCGAGTTGCGGCGGCTGTACGAACTCGAAAACGACGCGCTGCGCGACGCGGCGCGAAATACTTTCGATGCCCTCGCACGCATCGAGGCGATCGATCCGAACGCGCGACCGGCCAATGGCGCGACCTACGACGAGCGCGATTCATTTTCTCACGGCCTGCGGCAGGTGGCGCAGCTCATCCAAGCCGATGTCGGCCTCGACGCCGCAAGCGTGGATCTCGGCGGATGGGATTCGCACTTTGTCCAGCAGACGCAAATCGAGCCGCTCATGCTGCGGCTCGCGCGCGGGCTCGCGGCGTTCCGCCAGGATCTCGGCGCGCGCATGGCGACGACGACGGTCGTGGTGATGACGGAATTCGGCCGGCGCGTCGCGGAAAACTCCGCCTTCGGCACGGACCACGGGCGCGGCAGCGCGATGTTCGTGCTCGGCGGCGGCGTGCGCGGCGGTCGCGTGATTGGCCCGTGGCCGGGACTCAAGCCCGAGATGCTCGACGGCCCCGGCGACCTGCCCGTCTGGAACAACTACCGCGACATCCTCGCGCCGATCCTCACGCGCCACGGCGCAGGTGCGGATGCGCTCGGAAAAATCTTCCCGGATTTTTCGCTGAAGCCGCTACCGCTTTATGCCGCTCGCATTTGAAAAGCGAACCGCTGCAAGCGGCGGGCAACGATTGGAGGCGCTGGCGGGAGACCGCGTCCGCGCTTTTCCATGCACGCCTACAGGCACGAACCGCCGCCGGGCTGGCGGACGCGCAGGAATCCCGTGCGCTGGGCAAGCGGCAGCGCGAGCCGTCGGCGGATCAACTCGCCAAGCTGCCGGTCACTTTCCGCGCCGAGCGCGGCGAGCGTTTCCCGGCGGCTGCGCGGGCGAGTTTTCGATGGCGGCTTGTTTTTCATGGAGCGTCTGGGTGAGCACTTCGAGCACGGCGCGATCGCGCGCACGACCGGCGCTGCGCTTGCTGGCGATGATGTCGGAAAGCGCGGCGAGGAGCAGCGGCTGGCCGGAAATTTCCGTCGCGATCGCGCGTGAACGGAGGCTGTTGAACGAGCGCACGCCGTGGATCACCGGCATGAAGTCCGCCTGCAATCCGCGCTCGTCATTCACCATGCGGTAGAGCTTTGAGATCGGATAGTATGGGCGGAGGATGACGGCCCGCAGATCGCGGCTCACCGTTTTCAATTTGCGCAAATTTGCGGGTGTCTCGCGAAACATGAAGTCGAAGTCGAGGGTGGTCACGGGTGCGCCGTGCAAGGCAGCGGCGGCGTTCCCGATGAGGATGGCCTCAAGGCCTTGCCGGCGCATGGCGCTGAGGATTTCCCGCAGCAGAGGTCCGGCGTCCATGTGCGCGGCAGATGCGGAAGGTGCCGCGCTACTCTTTGATCACGCCTTTCTCGATCAGCTTCTGCAGCTTCGGCGCGATGACGATGGAGCAGTATCGGTCCTTGTTCTTGTTCAGGTTGAAATAATTCTGGTGGTAGTCCTCGGCGGCGTAGAATTCCTTCAACGGTGAAATCTCGGTGACGATGGTCTTGCCCCATTCCTTTTTCGCCCGCTCCTTCGCGGCGAGAGCGGCGGCTTTCTGCTCGTCGTTGGCGTAAAAAATTACCGAGCGATATTGCGGCCCCTTGTCCGCGCCCTGCTGGTTGGGTGTCGTCGGATCGTGCGCGGAGAAGAAGAAGTCGAGCAGCGTGTCGAGCTTCAACACGGAGGAATCGAACTCGACGAGCGCGACTTCGGCGTGGCCGGTCTGCTTCGAGCAAACTTGCTCGTAGGTCGGGTGCGGGACATGGCCGCCGGAATATCCCGAGACGATTTTTTTCACGCCGCCGACGCGCTGGAGGACTGCCTCGATACACCAGAAGCAGCCTCCGCCGAGGACGATCTTTTGCAGGGCGGCGGATTTTGGTGAAGATGAGGTCACAGTTTCAACGGCTTGGATTTTGGAGGATGCCGCGAAAATCGCGGCGAAAAGGAGCGTGCGGAGAATCATGTGCGGAGACTAGCGCAGAAATCCCGCAACGCAAAGCCGGTGATGCAAAACTTCGCCATCGGTACAGACAAAACCCGCGCTGTGCGCGCGTTTGGGGGACGCACAGCGCGGGTCTCTCGAGGGAATCTTTTTCGGGGGAAAAAGTTCCGGGGAAAATTGTCTAGCGCTTGCTGAACTGGAAGCGCTTGCGGGCGCCGGGCTGACCGGGCTTTTTGCGTTCCTTCATGCGCGAGTCACGCGTGAGCAGGCCCTCGGCCTTCAGCGCGCCGCGGAGTTCCGCGCTGATCTGCAGGAGCGCGCGGGCGATGCCGAGGCTGACTGCGCCGGCTTGGCCGCCGACTCCGCCGCCCTGGGCGTTCGCGGTGATGTCATACGTGTTGCGGCTCTTCGCGATTTCGAGCGGCTTCAGCACCATGCCTTGAAACGACGTGACCGGAAAATAGTCATCATACGGGCGTCCGTTGACGACGATTTTTCCCGTGCCGGGCGTGAGCCGCACGCGAGCGGTGGCAGTCTTGCGGCGGCCGATGGCGGAAATGGTGACTTCGGTGGACATGATGCGATTTTTTTCTGCTTACGAAACTTTGCCGACATTCACGGGCTGCTGCGCGGCGTGCGGATGCTCGCTGCCGGCATACACTTTCAGCTTCGTGATCTGGCCGCGGCCGAGGCGCGTGTGCGGGATCATTCCCTTGATGGCATTCTGGATGAGCAGCTCGGGACGGCGGGCGCGGCGCGCTCCCAGCGTCTCGCTTTTGTGGCCGCCGACGTAGCCGGAGAAGCTCATGTATTCCTTCGCCGTTTCCTTCTTGCCGGTCACGCGGACCTTGTCGGCATTCACGACGATGACGAAATCGCCGGCGTCCATGTGCGGGGTGAAAATGGCCTTCTCTTTTCCACGGAGAATATTTGCGGCGCGGGCGGCGACGCGACCGAGCACCTGGTCGGCTGCATCAATGATCCACCAGCGGCGCTGGACTTCGTTGGCTTTTGCGGAAAGTGTCCTCATGGTTTGAAAAAGGGGCGGGAGACTAGGAAGCCGCGCCGGGGGTGTCAACGGATATTTCGGGCGATGGGCGAGAAATGTCGCGGGCGAACTTTTCTTTGCGCTCCCGCGCTCGTCTGCTAGCTACGCGGCCCCATGCGAATCCTTGTCACTGGCGGCTGCGGCTTCATCGGCAGCAATTTTGTGCGGCTCCTGCTCTCGGTGCGGCCGGACTGGACCATTCACAATGTGGATGTGCTCACGTACGCGGGCAATCCGGCGAACCTCGCGGATGTCGTGCCGCAGGCGGGCGCGCGCTACGTTTTTCACAAAGCGGACATCGCGGACGCACCGGCGATGGAACGCGTTTTCGCCGAGGGAAAATTCGATGCCGTGGTGAGCTTCGCCGCGGAGTCGCATGTGGATCGTTCGATTGCGGACCCGATGGCCTTTATCAAGACGAACGTGCTCGGCACCGCGGTGCTTTTGAATGCGGCCAAGCAGCACAAGGTCGCGCGCTTTTTGCAAATCGGGACCGACGAGGTGTACGGCTCGCTCGGGCCGACGGGACGCTTCACGGAGCAGTCGCCGCTGCAGCCGAGTTCGCCGTATTCCGCGAGCAAGACGAGCGCGGACCTGCTGGCGCTCGCGCACTTTCACACGTTCAAGCAGGAGGTGCTCGTGACGCGCTGCTCGAACAACTACGGGCCGTATCAGTTCCCCGAAAAGCTCATCCCGCTGATGATCACGAACGCGATGGGCGACATCCCGCTGCCCGTCTATGGCGACGGGCTGAATGTGCGCGACTGGATCCACGTCCACGACCACAACGAGGCGGCGCTCGCGGTGTTGGAAAAGGGGCGTGCGGGCGAAGTCTATAACATCGGCGGCGACGGCGAGATGACGAATATCGAGGTCGTGAAGATGATTCTGAGCGAACTGAAAAAGCCGGATTCGCTGATCAAATACGTGCAGGATCGCCTCGGCCACGACCGGCGCTACGCGATTGATTCGAGCAAGACGCAGACGGAACTCGGCTGGCAGCCGAAGCACCGTCCGGCGCAGGGCATCCGCGAGACGATCGCGTGGTATGTCGCGAACCGTGCGTGGTGGGAGCCGCTGCGGAAGTAATTTAGGATTTAAGATTTCCCGAGTTCTGATCGTTTCTGATTTCCATCCAGCGAAGCGCTCTCGGAGCGCATCCCAATTCTTAATTCTTAAATCCTAAATCTTAAATCCCATGCCTCGCATCATCGTCACCGGAGCCGGCGGACGTCTCGGCGCAGCGCTCGTCCGTGAATGGAAATCGGCAGGCCTCGACGTGCTCGGATTTTCGCGGCAGGAACTCGATCTCGCGCAGCCGGAGCAGATGCGCGCGAAACTCCAGACGATGGACTTTGGCGTCCTCGTGAACTGCGCGGCCCAGACGAATGTGGACCGCTGCGAGACGGAGCGCGATGAGGCCATGCAAATCAACGCGCACGCCGTCCGCACGCTGGCGGAAATTTGCGCCGTGAAGGGCGCGCGCTGCGTGCAGATCAGCACCGACTACGTTTTCGATGGCGCAAAAAATTCGCCGTACACCGAGGAGGATGCCGTGGTGCCGATTAGCCATTACGGCGAGTCGAAGCGCGCGGGCGAACTCGCGGTGCTCGACGTTTCGGAAAAAAATCTCGCGGTGCGTGTGTCGTGGATCTTCGGTCCGGACCGGCCGAGCTTCGTGGATGGCATCGTGAAGAACGCGCTGGCCAACGAGAAGGTCGAGGCCATCGCGGATAAAATCGCGGTGCCGACGTACACCCTCGACGCGGCGCAATTGCTGAAGCCGCTGCTTTTCGACGTGTCCGCCGGCGGCGTGCTGCATTTGTGCAACGGCGGCTCCTGCACCTGGCAGGAATACGGCCAGTTTGCGCTCGACTGCGCGGCGGAGGCGGAGATGCCGCTGAAGGCGCGCACCGTCGGCCCGCTGAAAATGGCGGACCTGAAGGCGTTCATCGCCAAACGGCCGCCGAACACCGCGATGTCCACTGCGCGGCTCACGAAGCTCACAGGCATCCAGCCGCGCGACTGGCGCGACGCCGTGCGCGAATACATCACGCGGCAAGTCGCGGCAAAACGCTGAGCGCGCTCAGTTCCAGAGCGCGGCGAGATCGGGATCCTGCCGGGCGTTTTTCTTGATCGCCGAATTGAGTTCGATCGCCGCCTGCACGCATTGCCGCGCGACGGTGAGATTGCCCCAGCGCGCCTCGTAGCAGCCGAGATTGTAGTGCAAAATGCCGGTGCGGCGCAGCCATTCCGGCGCATCGAGGAGCACGCGCGCGGCGGCGTCGCCGAGATTCATCTGATGCAGCGCAAACGCGCGCTGCACGGTGAATTCGTCCTCGGAATGATGGAGCTTTGCGCCGCGGGCGGAGAGCTGCGCGGCCTTTCTCCAGCGCCGGAGGTGGAGCAAAATGCGGATGCGCGCGATGAGCACATCGCAGTCGTCCTGCTCGGTCCTCGGGAAGCCATCGAGTTCCTTGAGCGCCTCGCGGTGCATGCCGAAAAACACGTAGCCCTCCCCGGCTTGAAGTGCGCGGAAGGTCGTTTCGGGGTGCTGTTTGGTTTGGTTGCTCAGCGTCAGCATTGGGAGTGGCTGTTGTTTTAGCATCGCCCATGCCACGGGATTTTTCCCCAAAAGTGGCGCGCTGCGGCGATGGTTTGCCGCGCACGATTTCGCGGAACGAATCTCTCCCGCGCACGAGGCGTGCAGCAGGTGAAAATTGAAGGAAAGCGCGCACGGACGACCTGCCGCGGCGAGCACTTGAGACCGGATTTTGCGCGCGACCGACCGTCGCCAAACAAGACGAAACCGTTGCGCGGTGAGACAAAATCTGCCACGAACGCCGCCCCTCGCGGCGCACCTTGGCGCAGTCCCCACAAATCGGAACTAAGCCGGATGCGCGTCCGCGGGTTTTCCACGCGCATCATTCCCAAAAAAAAATCCCCATGAGATCCTTCCCGTACCTCGCCAACTCCATCGTCGCGCTCGTCGCCTCCGGCTTCCCTTTGCAGAGCACGGCGGTCGCGCAGCAGGCCTCGCGCCTCGAGTTGAAAAAGGGCGACCACATTGCCCTCGTCGGGAGCGGGCTGGCGGATCGGCAGCAGCATCACGCGTGGCTCGAGTCGCTGATTCATAAGGCGTATCCGGATCTCGATCTGGTGGTGCGCAATCTCGGCTTTGCGGCGGATGAGGTGAATGTGCATCCGCGCAGTGACGAAGTGCCGACGACGGAGCAATTCCTGAACATGAAGCCGGGAACGACGACGGTGGATGTCGGTGCGAGCGAGGTGAGCAAGCCGAACGGCGTCCGCGAGAGGAAGAAGGGCGTCGAGGTGACGTATCATTGGGGCGCGGATTTTCATGCGAATGTGATTCTGGCATACTGGGGCTTCAATGAGACGTTCAAAGGCGAGGCGGGCATCGCGGATTTCAAGAAGGCGCTGGACGAGTATTTGAAAAAGCTCGCGACCGCGGACTACGGCAAGGGCAAGCCGCGCGTCGTGCTGCTCTCGCCGATCGCGCACGAGAATGTGAAAGACCCGGTGGACTACCCGGACGGTTCGGCGAACAACAAAAACCTCGCGCTTTACACGCACGCGATGAGCGAAGTCGCGAAGGCGAACGGGGTGCAGTTTGTGGATCTGTTCACGCCTTCGCAGAAGCTCTACGGGCAGGCCGCGCGGCCGCTGACGATCAATGGCATTCACCTCACGGAGGAGGGCGACAAGATGCTCGCACCGGTCCAATTCAAGGCGATCTTCGGCAAGGACGCGCCGAGCACGACGGATCCCGGTGTGGAGAAAATCCGCGCGGCCGTGCTCGAGAAAAATGCGCAGTGGCACCACCGCTACCGCACGGTGGATCAATACAACATTTTCGGCAGCCGCTCGCGCATCAAATACGCCTCGCCGGACGACCCGAAGAATGCGCCGGACAACGCGACGATCATGGGCGAGGAACTCGCGCAGCGCGATGTGAAGGTGGCGAACCGCGACAAGGCTGTGTGGGCCGCGGCGCAAGGCAAAACATTTTCTGTGAAGGACGACAATCTGCCGAAGGTGGACGCGGTGCCGGCGAATCGCTACGGGCCGATCCCGGTGCAGACAAAGGAAGCGGCGTCCGTGAACACGACCGACAAGAAGCCCGATCCAAAGTCGCCGCTGCGCCCGTTCATCGAGAAGGGTGAGGACACGCTGAAATACATCAAGACGCCCGAAGGCACGAAGGTGGAGTTCGTCGCGTCGGAGAAGGAATTCCCCGAGCTGATCAATCCCGTGCAGATGAATTTCGACACGCGCGGGCGGCTGTGGGTCGCCGTGTGGCCGAACTATCCCGAGACGACGCCGACGACGAAGGTGTTCGACAAGCTGCTCGTGTTCGACATTGACCCGAAGACCGGGAAATTCACGAAATGCACGACCTTCGCCGACGGGCTGAACTGCCCGACGGGCTTTCAGCTTTATAAAGATGGCGTGCTCGTGATGCAGTCGCCCGACATGTGGTTTCTGCGCGACTCGACGGGCAAGGGTGAGCACGCGGACACGCGCGAACGCATCGTCACCGGCCTCGACGCGGCGGACTCGCACCACGAGACGAATTCGATCTGCTACGAGCCGGGCGGCGCGGTGTATTTCAGCGACGGCGTTTTCCATCGGACGAATGTGGAAACGCTCCACGGCCCGGTGCGCAATGTGAATGGCGCGATCTACCGCTACGAGCCGCGCACGTCGCGCTTCGATCGCTACGTGCCGTACGGTTTCGCGAATCCGCACGGGCGCGTGTTTGACTACTGGGGCAACGACATCATCACGGATGCAACGGGCAACGCGTCGTACTTCGCGCCGGCCTTCAGCGGGCATCTCGACAGCGGCGCGCATCCGGGCATGAAGCAATTCTGGAACCGCCCGTCGCGCCCGACACCCGGCACGAACATTCTTTCGAGCGGCCATTTCCCCGACGACTGGCAGGGGCAGTTCCTGAACACGAATGTGATCGGCTTCCAAGGCATCTTCCGCGCGAAAATTTCCGAGGACGGATCGGGGTTGAAAGGCGAGACGATTGACCCGCTCGTCGAGGGCATTCTCGGCGACGACGAGCACGAGGGAAATCCGGACTTCCGCCCGAGCGGCATCGCCGTCGCGCCGGATGGTTCGCTGTATTTCATGGACTGGTCGCAGATGCTCATCGGCCACTTGCAGCATCATCTGCGCGACCCGAACCGCGACCACCAGCACGGGCGCATCTACCGCATCACGTATCCCTCGCGCCCTTTGCTCACGCCGAAAAAAATCGCCGGCGAACCGGTGGAAAACTTGCTCGAACTTTTGAAGGAGCACGAGGACAACGTGCGCCTGCGCGCGAAGATCGAACTCGACACGCACGACACGAAGCAGGTCATCGCCGCCGTGCAGAAGTGGGAAAAGGCGCTCGATAAAAAGGACGCGAATTACGAGCACAATCGGCTCGAAGCGCTGTGGGTTCACCAGTGGCACAACATCGTGAACCTCGAGTTGCTGAACGCCGTGCTGAAGTCGCCCGAACCCCGCGCCCGCGCGCAGGCCGTGCGCGTGCTCTGCTACTGGATGGATCGCGTGCCGAATGCGCTCGCGCTCGTCGGCGCGGCGACGACCGATGCGGCGCCGCGCGTGCGCCTCGAAGCCATCCGCGCGCTCAGTTTTTTCCGCGGAGCGGACACGCCGAAGGCCTTCGAGTTCGCGAAGAC
>JBBQJR010000095.1:0-9494 GCA_038326125.1 Chthoniobacterales bacterium | reverse complement strand
CGTTCACGGTGGCAAACGTCATCCAGGCGGTGGAAAAGCCGACGTTGATCATTTCCCACAACAAAACTCTCGCCGCCCAGCTCTACTCGGAATTCAAGCAGTTCTTCCCCCACAACGCAGTGGAGTATTTCGTCAGCTACTTCGATTACTACCAACCCGAGGCCTACATTCCGCGCACGGACACTTACATCGAGAAAGACTCGTCCATCAACGAGGAGATCGAGCGCCTCCGCCTCTCGACCACTTCCTCGCTGCTCACGCGGCGCGACGTGCTCGTGGTCGCGAGCGTGTCGTGCATCTACGGCCTCGCGTCGCCGGAGGATTTTCTCGCGATGCTGCTCACCGTGAAAGTCGGCCAGAAAATCGGTCGCGAGATGGTCCTCAGCAAACTCGTGGACATGCTCTACGAGCGAAATGACATCGCCTTTGAGCGCGGCCGCTTCCGCGTGCGCGGCGATGTCGTCGAAGTGCATCCTGCGGCTGATGATGAGATCGCGGTCCGCATCGAATTTTTCGGCGATGAGATCGATCGCATCTCGCGCTTCGATCCGCTCACCGGCCATGTGAGCGAACAACTCACGCTGATCGTGATTTTCCCCGCGAAGCAATTCGTGACCACGAGCGACCGTCTGCGCACCGCGCTCGTGACGATCCGCGAGGAGATGCACGAGCGGGTCATCTTTTTTGAAAAGCACGGGCGGCTGCTCGAGGCGCAGCGCATCAAGCAGCGCACGGAATACGATCTCGAGATGATGCAGGAGATGGGTTTTTGCAGCGGCATCGAGAACTACTCGCGTCACCTCAGCGGACGCCCCGCCGGCTCGCGGCCTTACACGCTGATGGATTTTTTCCCGCGCGACTTCCTGCTCGTGGTGGATGAAAGCCACGCGACCATCCCGCAAGTCGGCGGCATGTATGAAGGCGACCGTGTGCGGAAAAACACGCTCGTCGAATACGGCTTCCGCCTCCCGAGCGCGATGGACAACCGGCCGCTAAAATTCCCCGAATTCATGGAAATGGCCGGGCAGACGATCTACGTGAGCGCGACGCCGGGCGAGTTTGAGATCCGCAACAGCGTCGTCGGCAACACGAAATATTTGCCCGTGAGCCGGACGCAATTCGGCGGCGCGATTGACGTGCCGTTTGCCATCGCCGGCGCGAGCAATGGCACCGATGTGCGCCCGAGCGGCGCGATCGAGCCGGTGGAAAAATTCGACGTCCACACGCCCGGCAAGGCGCTCGTCGTCGAGCAGATCATCCGGCCCACGGGGCTGCTCGATCCGCGGATCACCATCCGTCCGCTCAAGTCGCAGATTGACGAGACGATGGAGCTTTGCCGCGCGCGCACCGAACTCGGCGAGCGCGTGCTCATCACCACGCTCACGAAGCGCACCGCCGAGGATCTGAGCGATTACCTCAAGGATATGGGCCTGCGCGTGCGCTACCTGCACAGCGACATTGACACAATCGAGCGCGTGGAAATTTTGCGCGCCCTGCGCGCGGCGGAGTTCGACATCCTCGTCGGCATCAATCTTCTCCGCGAAGGCCTCGACCTTCCCGAAGTCTCGCTCGTCATCATCCTCGACGCGGACAAGGAAGGCTACCTGCGCTCGCAGACTTCGCTCATCCAGACCGCCGGTCGCGCCGCGCGCCATGTGAACGGGCAGGTGTATTTGTTCGCCGATGTCGTCACGAAATCCATGCAGGCGCTGCTCGACATCACCGAGTACCGCCGCGCGCGGCAGATGGAATACAACGAGTTGCACGGCATCACGCCCACGAGTGTGAAGCGCGCCGTGCAGGAGAGCCTGCACACGATCCTCCGGGGCCGCGAAATCGAAAGCTCCGTCGTGAACGAAGCCGGCGGCAATTTCTCGCTCAGCGAAACGCTGCGTGAACTCGAGGAGGAAATGCTCCACGCGTCCGGCAACCTCGAATACGAAAAAGCAGCGCTGCTGCGCGATCAGATCGCCGAGTTGAAAGCGGGCACCGGCCTCACGAAACTCGAGCCGAAGAAACGCCCGGTCACCTACGGAAAACCGAAGCGCGGCGCGAAGCCGAAGGCGCGGGTGTGATCAAAAACGGGCCTCAGTTTTCGCCCTTGCCCGAAATCGTTTTGCGCGGATGATGCGCGGCTTTTCCCCATGCAATATCGCACCTACCTCCTGCTCGGCGCCCCCGGCAGCGGCAAAGGCACCCAGGGCAAAATCCTCGGCAACATCCCGCGCTTTTTCCATCTCTCGATGGGCGATGTCTTCCGCGCACTCGATACGCGCACGGCCATCGGGCAGAAGTTCATTGATTACTCGAGCCGCGGCCAGCTCGTGCCGGATGAAATCACGATGGAACTTTTGCGCGCGCACATCGGGCATCTCGTGGGCATCCACGCGTTCAAGCCGGACATCGATGCCCTCGTGCTCGACGGCGTGCCGCGGAATGAGCGGCAGGCGGAAATCATGCGCGACATGATTGATGTGCGGCGCGTCTTTCACCTCTCGTGCCCAGACCGCGAGCAGCTCATTTCGCGCATCCGCAAGCGCGCGCTGAAGGAGAATCGCTTCGACGACGCGAACGAGGAAACGATCCGCCGCCGACTCGTGACCTACGAGGAGGAGAGCAAGCCGCTGCTCGATTTTTACGGCCCGGAGCGTGTTAGAAATATCAATGCGCTCGCCGCACCGATCAGCGTCGTGAAAGAAATCGTCGGCGCGATTTGCGACGCGCAGTGAGCGCGATGCGCGTTGTTTTCATCGGCACGGGCGAGATCGCGATTCCGAGTTTTCGCTGGCTGCTCGGAGCGGAAAAAATCGAGGTCGGCGCGCTCGTCACGCAACCGGACAAACCGGTCGGACGGCATCAGGAATTGCATCCGCCCGCGATCAAAACGCTCGCGCTCGAACGCGGCGTGCGCGTGCTGCAGCCGGTGAAAATGCGCGCGCCGGAGGCGGTGGCGGAAGTGCAGGCGCTCGGCGCGGATGTGATCGTGGTGATGGCCTACGGCCAGATTTTGCCGAAGGGCGTGCTCGAGGCGGCGCGCGTGGCTTGCTTGAATTTGCACGCGTCTCTCCTCCCGCGCTGGCGGGGCGCTGCGCCGATTCAGGCGGCGATCGAGGCGGGCGATGAAAAGACCGGCGTCGCGGTGATGTTCATGAACGAGGGACTCGACACCGGCGACGTGCTGCTCGCGCGCGAACTCACCATCGCGCCCGACGAGACCGGCGGCACGCTGCACGATCGCCTCGCCGAACTCGCGCCACTCGCGCTCGCCGATGCGATCGCACTTTTGCGCGAAGGCTCCGCCGCGCGCACGCCGCAGCCGCACGAAGGCGTGACGTACGCCGGTAAGCTCACGCGCGAGCACGGGCTGCTCGATTTTTCCGCGGGTCGCGAAGTCGTGGCGAGAAAAGTGCGCGCGATGAATCCGTGGCCCGCCGCCTCGACGATCATCGGCGGCAAGCGGATTAAAATTTTTGCCAGCACGCCGCTCGCAGAGCCGGTGCTCGCGCCGGGAATTTTGCAGCCGCATGGCGACGGCCTGCTTATCGGCACTGGCGACGGATGCGTGCTCGCGAGCGATGTGCAACTCGAGGGAAAAAAGCGCATGAGCGCGCGGGATTTTTTGCACGGGCAGGCGGCGCTGCCCGCGGCGGTGGAAATTGCAAATTGAGAATTGGACATTGTGAATTGCAAATTGGTTCCGGTCCGGCGCGCGCTTTGAAATTTGAAATGCCCAATTTGAAATCTCCAATTTGCAATTCTCCTGCCGCCGCGCCGCGCCTCGAGGCGCTCGTCACGAAGCTCCGTGCCTGCACGCTCTGCCCGAAAATGTACCGCCCCGCGGTGAGCGGCGGCGCGGTGGTGTCGCGCGTGATGAGCGTCGGCCAGGCGCCGGGCGTGAAGGAACCCGTGCTCGGTCGCCCGTTCGCGTGGACGGCGGGGCGCACACTTTACGGTTGGTTCACCGCCGCGTGCGGCTGGAGCGAAGCGGATTTCCGCGAGCGGATTTACATGGCGGCCGTGTGCCGGTGCTTTCCCGGAAAAACCAAGGCCGGCGGCGACCGCGTGCCTGATCCGGGCGAGATCGCCACATGCTCGCGCTGGCTCGCGGAGGAGCTCGAGATTTTGCGCCCTGCGCTCGTGCTCCCGATCGGCAAGCTCGCGATTTTGCAGTTCGTGCAATTTGAAAAACTCACCGATGTCATTGGAAAAAAATTCCGCGTCACGCAGCACGGGCACGAGTTCGATGTCGTCCCGCTCCCGCATCCCAGCGGGGCCTCGCCGTGGCATCGCATGGAGCCGGGAAAAACGCTTCTCGCCGCCGCGCTGCAACTCATCGCGGCGCACGCGGCCTGGCCGCGCCCGTGATCTCCGCGGATCAATTCGTTTTCAAAAAATCATCCGGCTCAATCCCAGCCTGCCGCAAGATGGCGCGCAGCGTGCCTTCGGGCATGTCACCGGAATGATTTGGCACGGTGGTGAAACGGCCGGACGCGGCATTCCGCCAAATTTCGTGGCTGCCCGCCGCTTGCCGGTGAAACGAAAATCCGAATGCGCGCAATCGCCGGATAATGTCGCGGTAGCGAAAGCCGCTGAGCCGCCCCATTTACGCCTCCACCGGAACGACGAGAGGAAAATCAAACGAGTCGGACATTTGGGAGCCAGCCGTTGCCCCGCATTGCGCGTCGAGAAGTTTCCGGGCGAGGTCACGCGCAATTTCGATGGTTTCGCTCACGGTGCGACCTTGCGCGACGAGGCCCTGAATCTCATCCGAGGTCGCGAGGAAGACGCCTTCGGGAAGACGCTCAATGTGGAGGTGAAAGAGCCGTTCCATGCGTGAACAACTAAGGTGGGCACCGGGCAAAGGCGAACGTTTTTGTCCTCGGGAAATTTCTCGCGCGGTCTAGCGGGGCGCTCTGGACAACGCGCCGAGGTCTCCCTTTTACTCCGCGCATGAGCATTCCTCTCGAAGACAATTTCACCGACATCATTGGCAAACCGATCCGCGGGCTGAAGCTCGACGAGGCGGACGTGGCGCAGCGCGCGGGGGTCCCGCTCGGCGAATTGCAGGCGCTGCGCGGCGGCGAATTCAAGGCGACGGTCGCCGAGAAAATCGCGCCGGTGCTCGGGCTGAATGCGCGCGCGCTCGCGGCGGTCGCGCAGAAAAGATATGCTCCCGCGGACGTGACGCTCGAGGGGTTGGAGCAGTTCAACACGGTCTTCGAGGACATGACG
Source organism: Chthoniobacterales bacterium (assembly GCA_038326125.1). GTDB lineage: Bacteria > Verrucomicrobiota > Verrucomicrobiia > Chthoniobacterales > Chthoniobacteraceae > SXWH01. The sequence continues at coordinate 4,262 of JBBQJR010000095.1, read as the reverse complement.
GTGAACGCGTATCTCGTGTGGGATCCGGCCACGCGCGAGGCCGCGGTCTTCGACACCGGCGCGGATGCGAGCGGCATTCTCGAAACCATCGCAGCGAAGAAGCTCACGCCGCGCTTTATTTTCATCACGCACACGCACGGCGATCACATTTTCGATCTCGATCGCCTGCGTGAAAAAACCGGCGCGCCGGCGTGGACCAGCGAGAAGGAACCGCTCGATGGCGCGACGAGTTTTGCGGCGGGAAAGACATGGGAGCTTGGCGGCTTGAAAATCGAGAGCCGCTCGACGTGGGGGCATTCAAAAGGCGGCATCACATTTGTCGTCACTGGTCTCTCGCGGCCACTCGCCATCGTCGGCGATTCGATTTTTGCCGGCAGCATGGGCGGCGGCGGCGTGAGCTATCCCGATGCGCTGAAAAACAACATCGAGCAAATCCTCACGCTGCCCGAGAACACGGTCATCTGCCCCGGCCACGGCCCGCTGACGAGCGTGGGCGAGGAGCAGAAAAATAATCCGTTCTTCGCGAAATAGGGCGCGCTGATCCGCCGCCTGCGGAGGACGCGGCGCGGTCTGGCTGCGGGCGTTCGCTGGCTCCTTGCCTCGTCTTCCCTGCGCGGTATGGTCACGGGACAATTTCTCCACAATGACCCGCACGCTCGTCGCTCTCCTCGCTTTCCTCGCAACTTTTGCTGAACCCATTTCCTCTCGCGCGCAAGGTCGGCTCGGCGAGCCGGAGGAAGCGGGCAACATGTCCGCCGCCGCGTGGGTGATTGCGGATTCCACGACCGGCGTCGTGCTCGATTCGGCAAATGCCACGCGGCAATTGCAGATCGGCAGCATCACGAAGATCGCGACGGCGATGGTCGTGCTCGATTGGGCGAAGGCGAAGGGCGAAAATCTCAGTCAGCTTGCGACGGTGCCGCAGACCGTCGCCGCGCTGAACAGCCCGAACAGCATCGGCCTGCAGCCGGGCGACACGATCAGTCTGCGCGATGCGCTCTACGCTGCGCTGCTGCAGAGCGACAACGAGGCCGCGGAGACGCTCGCCGTGCATGTCGGTCGCCAGATCGGGCGCGGACAAACGGACCGCGCGGCGTCGGATTTTTTCGTCGCGCAAATGAACGCTCTCGCGCGAAATCTCGGCATGAGGGCCACGCGATTCTTGAATCCGCACGGCCTCGATGACCTCGAGAAAAAGCTGCCGTACTCGACCGCGGGCGATGTCGCGCTGCTCTCGAATTACGCCGTGGGCCAGACCGGCTTTCCTTTTTACACCTCGCAAAAGGAGCGGAAAATTTCGTGGAAGACCGCGACCGGCGAAACGCAAAATTACCTGCTGAAAAACACGAACGAGCTGCTCGGTGTGGACGGCATTGACGGCGTGAAAACGGGCACGACGCGCCGTGCCGGAGCGTGCGTCGTCATTTCCGCCGCGAAGCCGCCGGACAGCAAGCAGGTCGGCGAGGAACACATCATCGTGCCGCGGCGGCTCACCATCGTCGTGCTCGCGGCTTCGGCGCGATTCACCGTGGCGAAGTCGCTGCTCGCGCGCGGCTGGGATCTGCTCGATCGCTGGGCGCAGGCCGGCCGGCCGCTGAAGGGCTGGCGCCCTGACGCCTCGCGATGAACAAAACCATCGGCGTCCTCACGAGCGGCGGCGACTGCCCCGGCCTGAATGCGGTGCTGCGGGGCATCGTCTGCACGGCGGCGAAGCTGAAGTGGAAAGTGATTGGATTCCGCGACGGCTACGAGGGGCTGCTCGAGCCGGGGCAGCACATGGAACTCACGGTGCAAAATACCGAGGGCATCATGCAGCGCGGCGGCACGATTTTGGGCACGACGAACCGCGGGCACTTCGTGCGGAAAGGTGGCTCCGGAGGGCGCGGGCGGCTCGATCCCGCAGTGGTCGCGCGGACGAAGGAAACGCTCGCCGCGCTGCACATCAGCGCGCTCGTGACCATCGGCGGCGACGGCTCGCTCGCGACTTCGCAGCAACTTTTCGAGGCGGGCATCAATGTCATCGGCGTGCCCAAGACGATCGACAACGACCTCGAGGCGACCGAGTCGTCGTTCGGTTTCGACAGCGCGGTGGCGTGCGTGACCGATGCGCTCGACCGGCTGCACACGACGGCCCGTGCGCACAAGCGTGTGATCATCATCGAAGTGATGGGCCGCCACGCCGGCTGGATCGCGCTGCACGGCGGACTCGCCGGCGGGGCCGATGTGATTTTGCTGCCCGAGATTCCCTTCTGCTACGACAAAGTCACCGACGCCCTGCGTGCCCGGGAAAAGACGCACCCAAGCACCCTCATCGTCGTCGCGGAAGGCGCGCGCCTGACCGGCGGGCGAGAGCATTATCGTGCGGCGCAGAGCGGCGAGTTTCGTCTCGGCGGCATCGGCGAAAGGGTCGCGCACGAACTCGACCGCCGCCTCAACCGCCCCCGGCTCGTGAAGGAAATCCGCACCTGCGTGCTCGGTCATTTGCAGCGCGGCGGCGATCCCACGACGCTGGATCGCATCCTCGGCACGAGCTTCGGCGTGAAGGCCGTGGATCTGATCGTGAGCGAGCGTTTCGGGCAGATGGTGAGCTATCAAAACACGCACGTCCTCAGCGTGCCGATCGCGAGCGCGGTGCGGCGGCTGAAGACCGTGCAGCCCGACTGCCAGATGGTCGCGACCTGCCGCGCGATCGGGATTTCGTTCGGGGACTGAGAGTGGGTGCCGAAACGTTGCGGGACTTTTTTTGAACCGCAGATGAACGCGGATGAACGCAGATGCTTTGATCCATCCGCGTTCATCCGCGTTCATCTGCGGTTGGAAATGTCGGCTCAACGGACGTTCGATCCACCTCCGACCCGCGGTGTTCGCGGCTACGCCACGCCCGCCTTTGTCTCCACGAAGCGCGCGTAGAGCCACGCGAGATCCGAGAGCCGGTTCAGGTAATGCACGATCGCGTCGCTCACCGGGAAGCCCGCCTCGCGCATCGCGCACACCGCGCGCTCGGCGCGGCGGCACGCCACGCGCATCCCGTCGAGCACCACGCTGCCCTTCGTCGCGCCCGGCGTCGCCCAATGCTTGTAGCTGATCTGGTGGTACTTTTCCAAATCGTCCACGAGCGCCGTGAGCCGCTCCGCCATTGCGGGCTGCACGAGTTGGTAGCCCTTTTCCACGTACCGCACGCGGTCCTCCTCCGCGACGGCGAGTTCGCCCATCAGCGTCACGAGCTCCCGCTGAATTTCCTCCAGCGGCTGCGTGATGAACGCGTCGTCGTTCCACGCGCGCGCCATGCCGATGGCGACATTCAATTCATCGCACGCGCCATACGTCGCCACGCGGATATCCGTCTTGGAAATGCGTCGGTTAAACATCAGGGCGGTCGTGCCGCCGTCGCCGGTCTTGGTCGCGATGGACATGGGCGGAAATTAAGCACCTTGCGCACGGACGGACGAAACATTTTCACCGCGCCCTTCAAACGTTTTTCCGAGCCAGTCTGCCGGGTGCCGATGGGGAGCGCTCCGGGCGTCGGCAAATTTCCTGACGGCTGTGCTCGGGACGCTTCTTGGCAATGCGAATGGAGCCGCCATTTTTCCACGCGGCTGCGATTCAGAGACGGCATGAAATCCGCATCCTTCACCGGCTCCCGCGACGCTCGTTCTGAAAAATCAAACCCGGTGCGCCTCACGCGCATCGAGCGTCCGGCGACGGATCCGACGAGCAGTTTCCTCGCGGCGATCATGGATACCGCTTTCGTGATTCCGGGGACGAAAATTCGGTTTGGCCTCGATGCGGTCATCGATCTTTTCCCCGGCGTGGGCGATGCCATCGGCGCGGTGATCGCGACCGTGATGATCGCGCGCGCCTCGCGTCTCGGCGTGCCGAAAATCGTGCTCGCGCGCATGGCCGGCAATGTCCTCCTCAACACGCTCGTCGGCGCACTGCCCGTGCTCGGCGCAGTGCTGACGATCTTTTTCCGCTCGAACGCGATGAACTACGCGCTGCTGCAAAAGCACGCGGGCGGCGAGAGAAAATCCACGGCCGGCGACTGGCTTTTCGTGACGGTGCTGTTGCTCGGAATGCTGGCGGTTTTGGGTGCGGTTGCGGCCGGCGGGTTCTATCTCGGGCGGGCGCTCTTCCGGGGGATGAGTGCGTGGGTGGGGTGAAAATCTTCGGTCTTTGTCCTGCTCTTGCTCCTGCTCTCGGAAGTCCGGTTTTTCGGAGCAGAAGCAAGACAACAGAAAAAGAGAGCAGCGCGGCGGGGCACC
>JBBQJR010000094.1:0-9711 GCA_038326125.1 Chthoniobacterales bacterium | reverse complement strand
TCTTGCTCGACAAGAAATACGTGGCAAACACGGACTACCAATGGCGTCTGACCGCGGCGGACAAAGGAGGCGCGCGGCGCATGCAGGTGTCGCTTGGTTTCGGCGACGACTCGGAGACCGTGCATTCGGAGCCGTTCCCGGCGGGCACGGACTGGCAGCACGTCGCCTTCACCTACGACGGCGCGGGCGAGGTGCGCTTCTTTCGCAATGGCGCGCCGGTCGGCATCGTGCGTCGGCCAGGCCGCGGACCGGTGGCGCCGGGCAAACATCTTCTTTCCATCGGCGACCGTGTGGGCAGCAGTTACGCGGGCTTTCCCGGCCTGCTCGATGAAGTGCGCCTCTGCAATCGCGCGCTGGAGTTTCGTCCCGTGGCGGTCGAGTTCCGCGCCGAGCGGCGGGCCTGGTTGCGGATGGAAAAGGCGGAGCCGATCGGCGTGATCGTGCGCAACTTGAGCAAGGCGGCGTCGGGCAAGCTCGCGCTGCGCGTTTCCGTCGAGGGATTCGGAGAAAAAGCGTTCGAGATTCCTGCGCTTGCGGCGGGTGCGGCGCACGAGGTGGCCTACCCTTTCGACACCTCGCTGCGGCCCGACACGTATCGGCTCACAGCGCATCTGGAGATGGCGGGGGAGCCGCCTTTTGCGAGCGAGGAGCGCGCCGAGTTTGTCATCGCGGCGCGTCCACTGCCGCGGATGCCAGTGACGATGTGGGGAATCGGCGGACCGGAAAGTGTGCGCAAGGAAATGCCCCGGCTCAAAGATCTCGGCTTCACGCAATGCCTCGGCGGCGGTGCGGACTACGGCGCGATTTGGTCGGCCGGGAAAGTCGTGCCGCCGGTCGCTCCTGAGCGAATCGCCGAGACCAGGGCGATGCTCGACTTCGCGCTCGCGAATGACTTCGGCATCGCCTTTTCACTTTCCCCCGGCGGCTGGCTCAAAGAGCGGCCGGATCTCCAGCGCGTGGATCGTGAGGGCAAACCTTACGCGACGCGCCCCGACGCGGATGCGGCGCTGCCGGGGCTCGCGGAGTTTTGCTTCAATGTCGGCGCGAGTGTGGCGCAGACCTATCGCGACTTTCCGGCGTGGCGCTCAGGGCTGATCAACACCGAGACGCGCGATTCTTCGCAGGTGAGTTTTTCGGCGTTCGACCGCGAGGCATATCGCAAGTTTTCCGGCGAAGACATTCCGGCGGAAGTGATGAACAAGAGCGGCGTCTCATGGACGAAACTGAAGGGCGTTCCGACCGACCGCGTGATTCCCGACGATCATCCGCTGCTCAAGTTCTACCGCTGGTTCTGGACGGTGGGCGATGGCTGGAACGCGCTGAACACCGCCGTGCAACGCGGCCTGCACTCGACCGGGCGCGACGATGTGTGGACGTGGTTCGATCCCGCCATCCGCGCGCCGAGCATCGCGGGGAGCGGCGGCGATGTGGATGTGCTCAGCCAGTGGACCTACACGAATCCCGACCCGCTGCGCATCGGCTACTTCGCCGACGAGTTGTTCGCGATGGCCTCGCCGCGCCAGCGCGTGATGAAGATGACGCAGCTCTTTTGGTATCGCACGCAGACCGCGCCGCAGAAATCCGCCGCCGGCCGCATCGCTTCGCCCTTCGACGATCACGATCCCGACGCGGCCTACATCACCATCTCGCCGATGCACCTGCGCGAGTCGTTCTGGACGATGATCGCGCGCCCGGTGAGCGGCCTCATGTATCACGGATGGCAGGCGCTGGTGCCGACCGAAAGCATCGGCGGCTACCGCTACACCCATCCCGATACCAAGGAGGAATTCCGCCGCTTGCACCGCGACATCCTCGAACCACTCGGGCCGACCCTGCTCGCACTCGCCGACCGCCCCAGCGACGTGGCGTATCTCGACAGCTTCACCGCGCAGATGTTCGCCGGACGCGGCAGCTACGGCTCGCGCAACGAGGAAGCCTATCTCACGCTGCTCCACGCGCAGCTTCAGCCGCAGGTTCTTTTTGAGGACACGCTGCTCCAGCGCGGGCTCGATGGGTTTAAAGTGCTGGTGATGTCCGATTGCGACGTGCTCCCGGCAAGCGTCGCGAAAAGGATCCGCGAATTCCAAAAGCGCGGCGGCATCATAATCGGCGATGAGAATCTCGCGCCCGCGATCACGCCCGACATTCGTCTGCCGAAATTCACCCGCACCAAAAACGCCGCTGCCGATCACGCCACGCTGCTCGCCCATGCGGCGACATTGCGCGCCGCACTCGATGCCAGATACACGAGGCACGTCGAGAGCACGAATCCCGAGGTGGTCGTCCGCTGCCGTCAGTCCGGCGATGGCGACTATGTCTTTGTGGTGAACGATCGCCGCGAGGCCGGCGACTACGTCGGCCAGCATGGGCTGGTGATGGAGAATGGCTTGCCGAGCGAAGCCGAGATCCTGATCCGCCGCCCCGGCCGCCACGTCTATGATCTTGCCGCCCGTCGTGAAGTCACCGCCACCACGCGTGAGAGCGGGCTGCGCTGGACGGTGCAACTCGGCCCGTGCGAAGGCGGTGTCTTTCTCGTCGCGCCCCAGCCGATCGCCCGCGTGCAACTCGACGGCGCGGATTCAGCGAAGCGCGGCTCCGTCTTGAAAATCACCGTCATCGTCGCGGATGAAGCCGGGCAACCAGTGCGCGCCGCCATTCCCCTGCGCGTCGAGATCGCCGACCCCGCCGGGCGCGCGGCGGAAGGCAGCGGCTATTACAGCGCCAGAGATGGCCGCCTCGAACTCGCGCTCGCCCTCGCCCCAAACGACGCTCCCGGCACCTGGGAAGTGCGCGCCACCGAGCTGGCGTCTGGCCGCACCGCGCGCCACTTTTTCCGCCTCGTGCCGCAACCGAAATAGAATCTCCATGAACAGCTCTAACGCACTCGCGCGCCGCACGGCGCTCACTCTGGTCCTCCTTTTCGCAGTCTGCCCTGGCCTGCGCGCGCGCGATGCGCAGTTCGAAGTCGCGGTGCAGCACGACATCATGGTCCCGATGCGGGATGGCGTGAAGCTCGCGACCGATGTCTATCTTCCGGCTCGCGCCGGGCAGGCGCTGAATGAGCGCACGCCGGTGATCCTCACGCGGCTGCCTTACAACAAGGCCGGCGCGAAGAGTTTCGGCGAATACTTTGCCGCGCACGGCTACGCCTTCGTGGCGCAGGACACGCGCGGGCGCTACGCTTCGGAGGGCGTGTGGCATTTCCTCACCGACGACGGAAAAGACGGCTGGGATTGCGCGGATTGGATCGGCCGCCAGCCTTGGTCGAATGGCAGGATCGGCTTGGTGGAAAGGAAAACTCGGTCGGCAAGGCCGCGCCGTTCGCGACTCGCGTGCGCATCTTCGTCATGGGCAGCGGCGATGGCGGCAGGACGGAGAAGGGCCTGCTCCGGCACGGCGGCTTCTGGCGCGAAGAACACGAGTGGCCGCTGGCCCGCGCGTACGCGACCCCGTTTTATTTTCAGCCCGGCGGCGGTCTCGCGACGGAGAAACCCGCCGCGGCGAGTGCGAGCACGGGCTACGATTTTGATCCGCGCGATCCCGTGCCGACGCTCGGCGGCAACATTTCCTCCGGCGACGGCATCATGCAGCAGGGCGCGTGGGATCAGCGCGGCGGGGAAAAATTCTGGAACTGGTTGCAGCCGATTCCGCTCTCCGCGCGACGCGACGTGGTCGTCTTCCAGACCGCGCCCCTTGCCGCGGACATCGAGGTCACCGGCGAGATCGAAGTGAAGCTCTGGGCGTCGTCGTCCGCGCCGGACACCGACTTCACCGCGAAGCTCGTGGACGTGCATCCCGCGAGCGCGGATTGGCCGGGCGGCTTTGATCTGAACATCGCCGACGGCGTCGTGCGCGCGCGGTTCCGCGACTCGCTCAAGGAGGAGAAACTGATGGAACCAGGCCGCGTCTATCCGTTCACGATCAAGCTCTATCCCACGTCGAACATCTTCAAGAAAGGCCGTCGCATCCGCGTGGACATTTCGAGCAGCAACTTCCCGCGCTTCGACGTGAACCCGAACACCGGCGAGCCGCTGAACGGCAATCGCCGCCTCGTCATCGCGACGAACATTTTGCGCCACGACGCGGAGCATCCCTCGCACATCGTCCTGCCGGTGATCCCCGCGAAATGAACCGGCGTCATCCTGCGTCCGCCGGCCAGCCGGCGACGGACCCCGCTTTTCCGAAACGCTTTAATCGCCAGCGCGCACTCGAAAACCAAATCACGCACGAACCACGATGACATCCCCCCGCACCCGTCCCTCCGCTCTGCTCGTGCTTGCCGTCATTGCGCTGCTCACTCCCGGTCTGTCGAGTGCCGGCGACTTCAAAGCCGGTGCCGCCGCCGTGGACATCACGCCAAAGGAGTTTCCGGTGATCGTGAATGGCGGCTTCATCGAGAAGCAGGCGACGAAGGCCTTCGACCCACTGCACGCGCGGGCGATCGTGCTCGACGATGGAAAGACGCGCCTCGCGATCTGCGTCGTGGATACGTGCATGATGACGCGCGAGCTGATTGATTCGGCGAAGGAAATCGCGCACCGCGAGACGGGAATCCCGACCGACCGGATGCTCGTCTCCGCGACGCACACGCACTCCGCGCCGTCGGCAATGGCGTGTCTCGGGACGCGGCTCGACAAGAACTACGCGGCGTTCCTGCCGGGGAAAATCGCGGAGGCCATCGCCGGTGCGGCGAAAAATCTCGCGCCCGCGCGCGTCGGCTGGGCCGTGGTGCCGGCGTGGGAATACACGAACTGCCGCCGGTGGATTCGCCGCCCGGACAAGGTGCTCACGGATCCCTTCGGCGTGGTCTCCGCACGCGCGAATATGCATCCCGGCAACCTCAACCCCGACGCCATCGGGCCGAGCGGGCCGATCGATCCGGATGTGTCGCTGCTCTCGGTGCAGACGCGCGACGGCAGGCCGCTCGCACTGCTCGCGAATTTTTCGATGCATTATTTCGGCGCGAGCGCGCTCTCGGCGGATTACTTCGGAATTTTCTCGAACGGCATCGGCAAACTGATCGGCGCGGGCAAGCCGTCCGTCGGCATCATGTCGCAGGGCACGAGCGGCGATTCGCAGTGGCGCGATTACGCCGACCGCGCGCAGACGATCACTGCGGAGCAATACGCCGGCGGACTGATGAAGCTGGTCGCCGACGCGTATCGGAAGATCGAGCATCGCGATTCGGTCCCGCTCGCGATGGCGGAATCGAAGCTCACGCTGCGCCGACGCGTGGCCGACGCCGCGTGGCTGGAGTGGGCGCGCAAGATTGCCGGACCAATGGGCGACCGCGTGGCCGCGAATCAGACCGAGGTGTATGCGCGCGAGCAGTTGCTCATCGCCGCCGAGCCGGAGCGCGAACTGAAGCTTCAGGCGCTTCGCATCGGCGACCTCGGCATCACGGCGATCCCCGACGAGGTGTATGCGATCACGGGTTTGAAACTGAAGGCGCAAAGCCCGCTGCGCCCGACGATGAACATCGAACTCGCGAACGGCTCCGAGGGGTACATCCCGCCGCCGGAGCAACACAAACTCGGCGGCTACACGACATGGGCCGCGCGCACCGCCGGGCTGGTGCCCGAAGCCGAGCCGCGCATCGTCGAGGCGGTGCTCGCGCTGCTCGAAAAAGTGTCCGGCGAAAAGCGCCGCGCGATCGTGGATGAGCATGGTCCTTACGCAAAAGCGATCCTCGCCGCGAAGCCGCTCGCGTATTGGCGGATGAATGAAATCATCCCGCCGACTGCGGGCGATTCGAGCGGAAATCACCACGACGCCACTTACGATTGGGATCACGGCGTTGCATTCTATCTGCCCGGTGCGGGCAGCGGCATGGGCGCATCGTCGCAGCCTTCGCTGACCGCGACCGCATTCTCCGGGCCGAACCAGATCAACCGCTCGCCGCACTTCGCGGGCGGCTCGATGAAGGCGGAGCTGAAGCAGCTCGGCGCGGATTGCACCGTCACCTTCTGGCTCTGGAATGGCCTCGATCCAAAAGCGCGCGCGACCACGGGCATCGCATTCATGCGCGGCGGCGAACGACTCGGGATCACCGGCACGTCTGGCGAACCCGGTCATCTGTTTTTCACCGCGAGCGCGGACGCCGCGCCGATCGTCGGCAGGACGGCATTGCTGCTGAAGGACTGGCATCACGTCGCGCTCGTGCGCGAGGGGAAGCGCGTGACTGTCTATCTCGACGGAGCGCCGGAGTTGTCCGGCGAGGCGAATGGCAAGGCGGAGGGCGCGACATTATTTTTCGGCGGACGCCACGACGACGGCAACACGCTCGAAGGCAAAATTGACGAAGCCGCCGTCTTCAACCGCGTGCTGAGCGCCGCGGAGATCGCTGCGCAATACCAAGTCAGCGGCCCGCCGCCGCGCGCGATCATTGTGCAGCCGATCCAACCGAAGCCGAGCGCGCGGATGGACATGGAGCCGCCGAAATTTACCGGGAGTTACGACGCGGCGTTGGACGCGCTGAAGCCGATCGCACGTCTGCCGCTGCACGCACCGGAGAGGGTATTCGCAGGCGAGCGGCTACGACTCGATGAAGTGAAACTTCCCGGCGGCGCGTTCTCCGTGTCGTTCGGGTTTCGCAACCATCTCGGCAACGCCGAGCGCCCGGTGACCGCGTATCTTTTCTCGCGCGGACCGGATGGCGGCAAGGAAGCTCCCGGCGATCACCTCGGCATCGGCGGCAACTACCGCGCCGGCTACGAGGGCCGGCTGATGTTTTACAACGGCAACGAGCGGCACGAGACGCTGCTCGGCGCGCTTGCCGGCGAGACACTCGCGCGCCTGCTCAAGGCGCACGCCGCGGAACCGATGATGGTGGCAGCGGTTATGAGTTCCGCCACGCCGCATCTCCGCGCGCTTGCCCGAGTCAGCGATCCGAATGATCCGCTGCTCAATACGGCGCTCGGCCTCAAGGATCGCGAGGCGCTCGCGGGACTGCTCGTGCCCACGCTCAACGCATCGAGCGGACGCTTTTCATCGCGGCAGCTCGCGGATTTCGCGCGCTTCCTCGATCTGCTGGCCCAGCACGGCAGCTCGCTCGATGCGCTCAGGAACACATCTCCACCGGACACGCTCTCGATGTTTCTCAGAAATGCCGACACGGCGTTTTCGCAAGCTCGCGATACCGCGAACGATCCTGCCATTTCCGCCTCCGAACGGATCGCCGCAGCGGGGCTGATGAGTCGCACCGCGCCGATGCGCCCGGACGCGATCCGTGCGCTCACCCCGTGGCTGGAGCCGCAACAATCGGCGAATGTGCAGGCCACAGCATTGCGCGCACTCGGCGAAACGGGTACGGTCGAAGTGCCCGCCGCGCTCGCGCAGGCGTGGCCGGCCTTCAGCCCGGCGACGCGCCAGGTCGCGCTCGCCGCGTGGATGAGGCGCGAGCCGTGGGCGTTTGATTTCGTGCAGCGCATTGAGCGTGGCGAGTTGCCCGCATCGGCGGTGGACACGGTCCAGCGCGGGCGGCTGCTCAAGCACGAATCCGCGCGCGTCCGAAAAACTGCGGTGAAGCTTTTCGCCGTCGGCACCTTCGCGGTGCGTGGCAAAGTGGTGGAAGCCTACCGGCCCGCGCTGTCGCTGAAAGGCGACGCGACGCGCGGGCGCGACATTTACCTCCGCACCTGCGCCGTGTGCCACCGGCGCGGCGACGACGGCAAGGACATCGGCCCCGATCTGATTTCGGTCGTCGAGCATCCGCCGGAGAAACTGCTCGCGAGCATTCTCGATCCAAACCTCGACATCCAGCCGGGGTTCAACGCCTACACCTGCACGCTGAAAAGCGGCGAACAGATCTACGGCCTCGTCGCCGCCGAAACGGCAAACAGCGTGACGATGAAACTCGCCGACGCCTCGCTGAAGACCGTGCTCCGAAACCAAATTGTCACGCTGCAAAGCCAGAACCTCTCGCTGATGCCCGAGGGTCTAGAAGCAGCGATCCCGCAGCAGGACATGGCCGATCTGATCCAGTTCCTGCGCACGCCGCTGCCGGCGAAACACCGGTGAGCATCGCACCCTTCGATGCATGAAAATGATCCAGCGTCGCCCGCTCACATTAGCCTTTCGCCGATCGGGGAGATTCGACTCATACCATCTCTCGGAATTGACAGGACAGTTTGATGGCCGTGCGGCGCGACAAAGCAGGCGAGGTTTTCAACCTCGCGCGGGAGGACGGGCGAAGGTGGCGGGATGGCGCGGAACCAATGCCTCACGGGAATCCGCACGCCCTGCCCCGCCGCCTCGCTGCGCTCGCCCGCGCGAGGTTGAAAACCTGCCTACTTTGCCTGCCGCCTCCCACGTCCGTCCGGTTATTTGTGAGAGATGGGATCACACGCTTTGCCCGGTGGAAAAGATGAGTCTCGCGTTGCGACAGCGAACACCAACGAGTCGAAGCCCTCATTCGCTCCATTCCTCCAGCGCGCATTTTGAAAACAACACCAACACCTCCTCGTCATGAACTCTGAAATTCCTCCTTCGTCCGGCTCCGTATTCTCACGTCGCGATCTCGCAAAACTCGCCGGACTGGCGGCCGCGGGACTTGCGTTCCAGGGAGCCTCTGCGAGCCGCGCTCTTGCCGCCGCGGCGAAAGCCACGCCCGCGACAGAACTGCCGCCGCTGAATCGTTTTCCTCGCATGGTGCAGGAGTATTTCGTCGCAACTGTCCGGCATGTGGAGGAACTCGCGGAGAAGCGGCGCTCGGCGCTCGGCTCGAAGAGCGATGCGGAAGCTTACGTGCGAGACGTGCGCGGGAAGATTCAGCAGTGCTTCGGACCGTGGCCGGAGAAGACGCCGCTCAATGCGCGCGTCACCGGGGTGGTCGAGCGCGATGCTTACACGATCGAAAAGGTGATTTTCGAGAGCCGTCCGAATTTCCCGGTGACGGCGAATCTTTACCTGCCAAAGGGACGGAAAGCTCCGTCGCCCGGCGTGGTCGGGACGTGCGGCCATTCCGCGAACGGCAAGGCCGCGGAGGCGTATCAGAGCTTTGCGCAGGGGCTCGCGCGGCAGGGATATGTGTGCCTGATTTTCGATCCGATCGGCCAGGGCGAGCGGCTGCAATATGCGACGGCTGACTTCAAGCCGCGTCTCGGCTCGGGCACTGGTGAGCATCTTTACGCGGGCAACCAGCAGTTTCTCGTCGGCGAGTTTTTCGGCGCATGGCGCGCTTGGGATGGCATCCGCGCGCTCGATTACCTGCTCACGCGACCCGAGGTGGACGCGAGCCGCGTCGGCGTCACCGGCAACTCCGGCGGCGGCACGATGACGACCTGGCTCTGCGGCGTGGAGCCGCGCTGGACGATGGCCGCGCCGAGCTGCTTCGTGACGACCTTCCTCCACAACCTCGAAAACGAACTCCCAGCCGACACGGAGCAGTGCCCGCCGCATGCGCTCGCGCTCGGCCTCGACCATTCGGACTTCATCGCGGCGATGGCGCCGAAGCCGGTCGTGCTGCTTGGCAAGGAAAAGGATTTCTTCGATGTCCGCGGGATCGAGGAAGACCTGGTGCGCCTCCAGCGGCTCTACAAATTGCTCGGCGCGGAGGAAAACATCAGCCTCTTCATCGGGCCGACGACGCACGGCTACACGCAGGAAAACCGCGAGGCGATGTATCGCTGGTTCAACCACGTCACGAAAATCTCCGATGCGAAATCCGAGCCGGTGATCACGATCGAGAAGGACGAAACGCTGTGGTGCATG
>JBBQJR010000093.1:0-9761 GCA_038326125.1 Chthoniobacterales bacterium | reverse complement strand
TCGCTTTTAAAATGCTGAACTCGCCGCCGCTGATGGCGATGCCGCCTTCGTGCGCGATGGTGGCATACGGCCAGTCATCCACGCCATACGAGCCGAGTCCGATGCCATCTTCGACGGTGACCGCGCCTTCGAGATCCTTTTGCGTGACGACATACGCGGACTTCATGCGGCGGGCCTCGCGCACGTAGAGCTGATGCGGCCAGCCGTCCGTGTCGTCGAAGATGCCGCGCTTGAAGCCCGTGGTCTCCGCCTTTTCCCGCATCTCCTGCGGCACCGATGGATCGGTGCGCAGGAAGTGATACATGCCGCGCACGAAATCCATCTGCTCACGCCAGATGCGGGAGCGCACCGCCCAATCGCCATCGGGATAACCGGCGTTCGCGCCCGCGACGGACTGCGCCCAGAGCGAACGGCCGGAGTTCGCGCCGAAGATGCCCCAGCCGCGGTTGTCTGAGAATTCGCCGAGGACGTGCATCTTGCGGCCCGCGCGCATGTCCACGCCTTTCAGAAAGCCACGGCGGAAAATCTCATACCTCTGCGGGTCGTAGTTATCGGGCTTCTCGACGGGGATGGGATCCTTGTTCGTGAGATACCAGCGGAACGCGTAGGCCATCGTGAGCTTGTCCGCGCTGCCTTCCGGGCCGATTTGGATGTCCTGCAAAAGTGGCAGCAGTCCGCTCTTCGCATCGCCGGGCTTCACATACGGGTCAATGTCATAGTGCTCCAGAATCGGCCGCACGCCTGCGAAAGACTCGCCGTATTCCTCGCGCGACTCGCGACCTCACGTGTAACTCACGCCCGCCTTCGCCATGAGATCGCCTTCATACGAGCAATCAATGAACACCCGCGCGGCGATGATCTTCGCATTCGCCGTCTGTGCTTTCGGAATGGGGCAATCGAATTTGTCCGGCGGCGCAAAGTCGAGCGTGATGCTGCGAGTGCGCGCGCCCTCCTTGCTCACGCTCGCGAGCCGATGCTCATAGATGACCGGGATGCCGCGCTGCGCGAGTTCGCGTTTGTAGAGTTCACGCATTCCCACATCGTCCTTATCAATGAGCAGCCTCAGCGCGAGTCCACCGACGGCGCGCTTGTTCCCCCAATCAATCGCACTCAATCCGCCGCCGCTCATCCCGCCGAGCCAGCGCGATGGCTCGATGACGATGACCTTCGCGCCTGCATCCGCCGCGCTCATCGCCCGCCGCGACACCGCTCGCAGTCGCGCCATAGACGCACACGTCCACGTCTGCCGCATCGCCCGCGAAAGTGAAATCAGAAAGTAAGCTCGCTGCGAGGGAGCCGCCGGTGAAGGCGATGAATTGTCGGCGTGTGGTTCTCATGCGCCGATTATTTTGAAGTGTGCTTCGCGGCGGCATACGCCTTGCCCGTGGCGGTCAGCTCACCGCTGGCGTCGAAGAGCGCGGAGGTTCCAGTTTTAGAGTCATGCCACGCGTAGGCTTCGACCCACGGCGTGCTTTCCATCCATCGGATTGTCTCATTGATGAACTGCGAGACCTGGCCGTCTGTGAATTTCTGCGGCTCCTTTTCCGAACTGCCCGCCGTCTGCGGTGCGAACTCCGTGATCCACACCGACTTGTTGAACTTCGCGTGGATCTCCTCCATGTCGCGGATGAAGTGTTTTGAATCCGCGCCCTTATACCAATGCACGGTGATGAAATCCACCCTCGGGTGTCCCTTCATGAACGCCTGGAGCCATTCGCTTTTCAGCGGATTCCCCGCCATCGCCGGACTGCCCACGCGCCGGGCTTTCCCCGCGACCGCCGCCCAGTGCGCGAGCGCGTCCGTCACCGGCATGTTCGATTGCTTCTCATTATCCGGCTCATTGAAGCCGAGCACCGTGTCGCCGGTGACGTTAGCGTTCGTCGCGGATGCTGTAGCCCATCACGTCGCCGCCGCCGATCTTCCCAGCTTTGCGCGGGTCTTGGCTGATGGCGAGTTTCTGCATCGGAGCGGCTCATCTGCGCGGCGATTTCAGCAGGGAGATCATTCCTTTTCCCAGCGCATCGCCGACGAGGAAATACGTCTCCGCATTCCCGAATTCGTGATGGCCGTGGCCGGGGTTCGGCGAGTCCTCGGGCTTGCGCACAAAGTCGTGCGTCCCGACGAAAATCACGCTGCCCGCAAACTCCGACCGCGCCGCCGCTGCGGCCTGCGCCTTGCGCAACGCGGTCCACTCCGGCGGCGCGACGACCCACGGGCCGGTGAGTTCGCCGATGACGACGGGCAGCTTCGGCGCGGCGAATTCCCGGCGCACGTCGTGGATGAGATTCACGAGGTTCTGCTCGTATTCCGGCACCGCAGTCTTCGGATTCACGCCGTCGTTCCAGCCTTGATACCAGACGAAGCCGGCCAGCTCATAGCCCGCGCCGTTATAACTCGGAAAGTCCGTCTTCAAGTTCGCCAGCGCCTCGCGCACCTCCGCGATCATCTTTGTG
Source organism: Chthoniobacterales bacterium (assembly GCA_038326125.1). Classification (GTDB taxonomy): domain Bacteria; phylum Verrucomicrobiota; class Verrucomicrobiia; order Chthoniobacterales; family Chthoniobacteraceae; genus SXWH01. The sequence continues at coordinate 7,308 of JBBQJR010000093.1, read as the reverse complement.
AAATACGGCCCGACTTCTCCGCCGGAACTCGGCGGACGGAAATCGCGATACAGGCTCTTGCCGCCCCACGCCGTCTTGATGAGCAGGACTTGATTCGCAAAATGATCGCCGACGACGTGTCCGAACTGCAGCTCCGGCCCGAAGTGATGCGTGTCGCCATAGACCGAGAAACCGCACGTGAGCGGTCCGGCGAGCAGCGGCCCGCGCTCGCGTTTGTAGCGCACCCACACGTCATCGCGCACCGCCCACCGGCCATCCGCGCCTTTGAGGTGCGCGAACATCGCCGCCTTCGCCGGGTCTTCCATGAGCTTCGCCAGCGTGCCCTTCCCATCGTGGTAGTCCTTGCCCGCGAGATCGGTGACGGCCTGCCCTTCCATGTTCGACTGGCCCGCGAGGATGAAGACCTTCACCGGCGGCCCGGCGGCGTGCGAGGCGCACACCGAGGCGCACACCGAGGCGATGAGCGTGAAGGCGAAGACAGTGAGTTTCGAGAGATGTGATTTCATGATGATGAAGCAGGTGTTTCGCAAATCGCCGCGCGCATCGGCAGGCGCAGGGTGAAGGTGCTGCCGCGGCCTTCGGTGCTGGCGACTACGAGCGTGCCGCCGTGGGTCTCGGCGATCGTTTTGCAAATCGCAAGGCCGAGTCCGGTGCCGCCGGTGCGGCGGTTGCGCGAATCGTCGGTGCGGTAGAAGCGAAGATGCGCGGCAGATGCGCGGCGGCGATGCCGGAGCCGGTGTCGGTGATGGTGAAGATGGCGTGGGAGTTTTCGGCTCGCGCGCCGAGCGTGATGCGGCCGCCGTCGGGCGTGTGCTCGATCGCGTTCGTGAGGAGATTGAGGATGACTTGCGCGATGCGGTCGGCGTCGGCGCGGCAGGGCGCGGCGGCGAGGTCGAGGGTGAGCGCGATGTTCCGTTCTTCGGCGGCGGGCGGGAGCAGCCCGGCGGTGTCGCGGACGATGTCGGCGAGGTCGCACGGTTCCATTTTCAAAGCCGCGGCATCGGCGTCGTGCGTGGCGAGTTCGAGCAGCGATTCGGTGATCCGGTGCAGCCGGCGCGCGGCATTCACGCAGGTCTCCAGCGTCTGTTGGTAAGTTGCGCTGTCGCGCTCGCGGGTGAGCGCGCGCTGGGCTTGCGCGAGGATGATGGCGACGGGCGTGCCCAGCTCGTGCGCGGCGTCGGCGGTGAAGCGCGACTGGCGCGCGAAGGATTCCTCGAGCTGCGCGAACGTCTCGTTCAGCGCCGTCGCGAGCCGGCCGAGTTCGCTGCCTTTCTCGCGCACCGCGATGCGCTCGCCGAGTTCGCCGCGCGCGATGCGCCGCGCCGTGGCCTCGATCACTTCGACGGGCCGGATCGCGCGCGTCGCGATCCACCAGCCGACCGCGAGCCCGAGCGCGAGCACCGCGCCGGAGATCGCTGCGAGCCAGCGCGCATATTCCCGCAGCGCGGCCCGCACGAGCCCGACGGCAGCAAGCCCGCGAGCCTCGACGCCATCGGCGGACACGAGCACGGCGGACTCGGCTATCACAACCACGCAGGCGACACGCAGCCTTACATTTTGGGCGGCTTCCACGGCCCGCTCGGCTCAGCGGTCCTCGGCGATTCCGACGTGTGCGACGCGATGCCACAAGCAGGCGGCGGCGGCCCGCCCGGACGCGGAGGTGGAGGCTCGCCCGGAGGCCCGCCCGGACAACGCAGCAACCGTCCCCCTGGTGCCGGCCCGCCCGCCGCAGGTGCGCCGCCTCCGGCGCGGTAAAACAGCCAAGTGGCCGCACCGCCAAGCGGCCCGGGGAAAAGTGCCCGTCTCGCATCCGGTTTCCCGCTTGCACATCGCGTGGAGGCCGTAAAGGAATGATGCGAATCGCCCTCAGCCATGCCCGACGAATTCCCCTACGACGTCTTCCTCAGCCACAGCGCGGAGGACAAGGCGGTGCGCCCGCTGGCGGAGCGGTTGCGGGCGGACGCTCTCCTCAACAACTCTCAACCCTCAACTTTCAACTCTCAACCGCCCCGCGGCTCGGACTGGGTGCAGTTGGAGTCCGGCACCTTCCGGTTTCGCGACCCGCTGAACAAGGAGCGCCGCTTCCTTCCCCTGCGCCTCGACGCCCCGGCAGATTGCACTCGCCGCAGATCTGCGGCGGGCCGGGCCGGATTCATTCTAGCCAACAAAAAAAGAACAATGCATTCTCTTTCGGAACAACTGATATGAACACCGAGATCCAATATGCAGCGATTGATGACGCTCACGGCGATGAATATCTCAATCTCGACCCGCTGAATCCACGGCTCGGTCGCGAGAATACGGGCAGCGATGTGTCGCAGGAAAAGGTTCTTTCCCTGATGCAGGACTGGACGCTTGAAGAACTCGCTGTCTCCTTCGTTGAAAACGGATTTTGGCCGCAAGAGGCGCTCATCGTAGTTCAGGAGAAACTCTATGGCTCTGTAACCAACGTGGTCGTCGAAGGCAACCGTCGTTTGGCAGCTCTAAGGCTTTTGGCGTTGGCGGTCGCAGGAAAAGCAATCAGTCGAAAATGGGATGAGATCATCGCTAACAAGAAAATTCCTCCAAACCTGTTTGCGCGAATTCCATATCTGGTAGCGGATTCGAGAGACGAAGTGGATGCGTTTCTTGGCTTTCGCCATGTCACGGGAATCAAAGAGTGGAAGCCAGCAGAGAAAGCCGAATTCATCGCAAAGCTGATCGAAAGGCGGAAGTTATCATACGACGAAGTCCGAAAGAAAATTGGTAGCAAGACGCCGACCGTCCGACAGCACTATATTTCTTACCGGCTGCTACTACAGATGGAAGATAGGGATGACATCGCATTAGAGAAAGTCGAAAAGAAATTCAGTGTGCTATATCTGTCTCTCCGAACTGAAGGAGTGCAGCGATACCTTCAAATCGATATTTTGGCAGACCCCACCAAAGCAAAGAAACCTGTCCCCCAAAGCAGACTCAAGGCGCTGTCCCATTTTGCGCAGTGGCTCTTCGGGGATGACAAGAATCCACCGCTTTTCACTGATTCCCGGTATGTAGATAAGCTAGGAAAAGCTCTGGAGAGGGAAAAGGCTGTTGAGTATCTCGAACGAAACCCGAATCCGAATTTTGATTTCGCCCTGCATGTTGCCGGGACAGACGAGCCGGAACTGGTCGGTCTCTTGGAGGGCGCGGCAGATAGCATCGAATTGGCGCTAACTCGTGCGCATCACTACCGAGACTCCGAAAAGCTCAAGGCTGCCGTTGAACGGTTAATTCTCGACGCGGACCAGATCGCGAAGATTCCAACGGTGCGTGGTGTCGGCGGCGTTCCTTCACTGAAACTATCAATTCACCGTTAAGGAAATTTCGGCGGTATGCTACGCTTTCAGTTGTTTCCGCGATCAGTTGGACTAACAGAGGAGCTTCACCGTCTGGTGAAGTGTTTTGAGACAGTTTACGACAACATCAAGTCCCCAGAAAAAAAAACTGAGTAGTGACGGCGTGCTTCGCTTTCTGCGCCCCCAGTTGGAAGCGATTAAATGTAAGGTCGAAGTCGGGAAGGCGAGGGGCGAGAAGATTCCAGTCCCAGTTCTGTTCGGGCTGAACAACCATATCGACAAGTCGTTTGACGCAGACGGGTTGAGTTCTGACGGCAAGATTGTGATCGAGGTAGAAGCCGGGCGCGCTGTTGTGAACTATCAGTTCCTGAAAGACATTTTCCAAGCCTGCATGATGCACGGAGTTGATTACTTGGTGCTCGCAGTTCGCAACAATTATCGTGGGGGTGATGACTTCAAGCGTGTCCATTCTTTCTTGGAGACGCTCTACATTAGCAGCCGCTTGGTATTGCCACTTAAAGGTATTGTGCTCATCGGTTACTAATTACGCCGTTTCAAAGCATTCGATCAGATGGGATGGGATGAAGCGGTTCGCGGCACTATGTTTTGGAATATCACCGAGATTTTGAAACTGCACCGCCCGTCGCTCGTGATTTTGGAAAACGTGGCGCATTTCGTCCGTCAGGATTCCGGCAACACCTACCAAAAGGTCGAAGCCGCTTTGGAATCACTCGGCTGCGCAGTGGAGTATCGTCAGTTTTCGCCCCATCAGTTTGGAGTGCCGCAAATCCGCGAGCGCATCTACATGGTTGGCAGGCTTGGCAAGCTAGGCGGCTTCGAGTGGCCGCAAGTTGAACGTCTGCTACCGACCTTTCCATCAGGACGGTGCTCGACAAGAATCCTCCCGATGCCGGGAAATTGGGTAAGCAGGTAACACGGTGTTTGGAGGTATGGCAGGAGTTTTCGGAATTGTTTCCACAAGAAACTAAGCTGCCATCATTCCCAATCTGGGGAATGGAGTTCAAGGCAACGTATCCCTACCGCAATGACGCGCTTTCGCGTGTGCCGCTTGAGGAACTTCAACTGACGCGGGGTTGCTTTGGCGTGTCGCTAAAAGGCAAGTCTCGCAAGGAAATCTACAAAGTGGTTCCAAGCCATGCGCGGGCCACGCGTGGGGCATTTCCACGTTGGAAAAAACTTTTCATCAGCCAGAACTGCGAATTCTATTTGAACCACAAGGAGTTAATAGACCCGTGGCTGACAAAAATTCAGGGTTTTCCGTCAAGCCTGCAGAAATTGGAATGGAACTGTCAGGGTGAGAAGCGCGATATCTGGCAACACGTACTTCAATTTCGCGCGTCTGGCGTCCGTATCAAGCGCGACAACACCGCGCCTTCGCTCGTTGCCATGACCACGACACAAATTCCAATTATTGGCTGGGAACGACGCTACATGACTGCGCGAGAATGCGCTCGTCTGCAATCAATGGACGAGTTGAAGCACTTGCCTGAAGGTATTTCTGCATTCAAGGCGCTTGGGAATGCTGTGAATGTAACGGTCGTGGAAAGAATCCTCACAACCCTTTTGAAACTTTACCAACATGAGCACGAGTCGCCTCCGCCCAACTCCTTTTCCGGGTTTGACGTGCAATCCCAGACCGCAGTCGCCTGACTTTGCCTTGTGCTCAATGTCGGCGCCCGCATCACGACCGCGAATCAGGAATGGCAGCCCGGATAATCAGCGATTCAGCAGCGGGTGCGCGACATGCAGGAGGAGTCCGCCATCGAGCTGAGCAACCAGAGCAAGGAACGCGCGCTGGTGGGCGAGGTCATCTCCACGGTGGCGCTCGCGGGCCAGATCAGCCGGGAGTTCAAGGTGAGCGACCAGGGCATTGACATGGAGATTGAGTTCAATGACGACGCGCACGAGGCCACGGGCGCGAAGCTCACCTTGCAACTTAAGTCAGGCGATTGCCGCCAGTGTCATGTAACGAAGTGGGCGGCTTACTCCGTTTCCTACACGCGCAAGCGCAGGGGCGACGGCGCGGAAATCTTTACGCTCAAGAAGCCGCGTTGTGCGAAAGACTGGCGAATACTGGATGGCGCAGGTGTTCCCCGTGCTGCTGGTGATTCGCAATTCCGAGGGCGAAGTCCGCTGGATGGAAGTGCGCGACTGGCTGGAGCGCGCGAGCGAGAACGGGAACAAGCCGGTGAAGCAGATCGTCTTCGAGGGCGAGCGGTTCGACGTGATGAGCGTGCGGCGGTGGCGGGAGAAGGCGCTGGGTTGACAGTTCGCACCTGCACTTTCCGGCTCGCTCGTCCGGTTTTCTTCATCGTGGCTCAAGGTGCAGTGTCTACGCTGTCTGTGATGAAATCCCTCGCCATCGCCATTTCGCTCGCGCTCGCCGTCCCGATGTGGGCGCAGGCTCCACAGTCCCCGGCGGTGCGGGCGCTGGATTTGAACGGCGATGGTGTGATTTCGACGGAGGAATTAACGAAGGCCACGGAGTCGCTGAAGACGCTCGACAAGAATGGCGACGGGAAGCTGACGGCGGACGAGTATCGCTCCGGCGGACGGCCAAATGCCGCCCCGGCTGCGGCGCGCGTGCGACCGCCGCCGCCGTCATTGATGCGATGGACTCCGGCATCGGCAAAATCCCCGCCGCGCTCGACGAGCAAAAGCTGCGCGACAACACGCTCGTCGTCTTCTTTTCCGACAACGGCGCATCCCGCCGCACCGGCAGCAACGCCCCGCTGCGCGCGGGAAAAGACACGCTCCTCGAGGGCGGCATCCGCACCCCGTGCCTCGTGCGCTGGCCGGGCAAACTCCCCGCCGGCACCGTGAGCCAGCTTCCCTTCGCCGCGCAGGATTTCTTCCTCACGCTCGCCGCCGCCGCCGGGGTGAAATGCGACGCGAAACTCGACGGCGTGAACCTCTGGCCCGCGCTGCGTGAAGGCAAAAAAATCGAGCGCCCGCCATTCGCCGTCGCGACCGGCGACATCGCGTTCTTCGACGGCGAATGGAAGCTCATCGAAACCGCCGACGGCCAGCGCACGCTCTACCACATCACCGCCGACATTTCCGAAACCACCGACGAACTCCCACGCCAGCCCGCGATTGCCGAACGACTCACCGCGAAACTCGCCGAGCTAAAGCGCGACCTACCCATCGTGAGCCAGCGCCGCGGCCCCGGAGCCCGCCCGCCCGGGCCTGGCAGTCCCGCGCGCTGAGCCGCCTCCGTCAGCCGACCGACGAAGCGCAGGATGGCCCTGCTGGTCGGAGATGTGACTAAAACTCTCTAGACACCAACACATCCGGTGGTAGCCCCGGTGTAGCCCCGGCGAAAAAATCACCTGCCGGGCTGTGCCTGCCCGTGCCGCCATTTACTGCCCGCAATCCATTTTGCACAAACGGTTTCCGCTCAGGATGCCGTCTTATGCCGGATTATGCCGCACCCTACCGAATCGTGCCAAAACTGCCTTTTTCTCTTTCACACGCAAGCAGTCGCAGGTTCGAACTCTGCAGCGCGCACCACCTCTCTGAAGATGAGTGTCTCGCGCCGATGTCAGACTGGTTTTTTTGGCTGAGTCATTCCAAAAGTCATACCTCGACCTCAGAAGTTCAGCGATGTTTTCACACGCACACTGATGTTTTCTTGAACGCAAACTGGCTGTGCGTTTCTTCGTCAACTTCTCTGCTCCAGAGAAAAAATTCTTCAACTTTTTTTACCATCTTCGGCCGCCAGCCTCGCAGCCCGCGCCGCAGATCCAGAATCTCAACAACCGTTTTTGTCAAAAAAATGCGTGTCGAACGTTCACCGATGTTTGCCGAAGTCACCGATGTGTGGAGCACGAAAAAAGTGACCAAATTCAGCGGGCGACATCGCCATCCCTGTCATCATGGACAATGGCGCCATTACAAACACCGTCGCGAAATACGAGAGCTGCTGGAGCGCGTTGTATCCATAGAAGCCATTCGGCTCGGGAGGAAA